>NZ_JAUSPP010000053.1:0-95549 GCF_030656585.1 Rhodonellum sp. | reverse complement strand
CAATCGGGGAAAAACTAAGGGAAATCAATGCGAACGGATTGACCCTCCAGTTGATCACCAATAGGGGAGTGAAGGTGTTCCCAGGAGGAATGAGAGAGACTTTTTGTACCGATCATTGGAGATGCAGGTTCCAAACCGCGGATCAATCCGTAGTTTCGCATCGAGATATCTTGGATTTGCTTTCCCAGGTTGAGAAGTTAGGCTTTGATTTTATCAAAACCGAGCAGCTTTATGCATTTGATGGTGTACGTGCATATTCTTTGACACAAGGGGAATAAGGTATATAATTGAAAATTGATAAAAAAAACCGGGCAGAGATGTCCGGTTTTTTTGTTGCTCTCCCTGAGAGGAGGTTTATTTGATTTCAATAAACCAATTTTTCTGTAGTATGACAATGGATATTTGAAATGAATGTTTAATCCCGGTCATTTACTTTGAATTTGCGATTTTGATGGCCATTGCAACTTTAGGGTCTTTTTCAGAAAACAAGGTGTAGTTGTAAATGGTTTTTCCGTCACGTTCCATCAGTACGACCATTTCCTCATTGGAATTGACCACTTTCAGTTCGTTTCCTTTTGTCCTGATTCCTTTGGTTTGTACATACAATCCCCCGTCTCGAATGACCACATTTTCAAAATCAACCAAAATTAAATCTCCCTTTGCATTGTGTGTTTCTGGATATTGTAAATTCACATCCCAAGCATTTCTGTTGAGCTTTGCCGATTGAAAATACTGAAATCTGTTGTTTTCAAGTTTTTCTTTCAGTGATGTGAAATCGGTTTTTTCTGTGCTGTAGGCGATTCCGGAAAGGGTGGTCATGGTTGCGTTGGCAGGGATGTTTTCATTTCCATATTGGTTGCCTCTCTGAAAGGTGTCTCCGATCAGGATCACATTTGCACCCAACATGGCCGCCTCAATCTTTATTTTCCTAACAGCCCTGTTTTTCACATTGTTGATGCTTGCAAGCGCCGTTACACCAGTGGCCTTGGAAAAGACATCACCCATTGCCTTCAAGCCTTCCACATCTTGCGGAATATAGGAGATGTACACTTTTTCGGAATCTTCAAGGGATTTGACTGGTTTGAATGGAGATTCGAAAACTTCTTCACGACCACTCGAAAATTCAATTTTGTCGACTTGATGCTTGCTGATGATATAGGAAGTGGCTTCATCTTTATGTCTGTATTTGATCGTATTGATACCGACCTCTTCTATCACCACCATCCTGATTTCGTCCTTAAGAAAAATTTTATCCAAAGCCTGTTGGGCAAAAATGGTTGTCGTAAACAAAATACAAATTGCTACTAGAATTGCTTTTTTCATTTTATGCTGTTTTTTTTTACTTACTTAATCGTTCGGTAATTTAACAATAGAAAATTAACTAACAAAAAAACCATAGAAATTAATGGAATTCTCTTAGTTCACCGATTGGTTGAACCCGATATATGCATGAGACTTGCTCATGGGGAGGTAACGGCATGAAAATCAGTCTATTTGGGGAGTTATGTATGGCCCAATATGGGGAGATCAAAAACAGGATACAAGCAGCTGATTATTAGGTGATTTTAGGTTGGTGTAGAATTGATAATGCATAAAACGGGTGGAAGAGGGATTGATTTTCTTTCTCGGAATATTTTGATTTTGACATCGAAAGGAAGGGTTTCTGATGGGGTAGCTCGCGGAAAGCGAACAATCTAGAGTTGGTCGGAAGCAAAAAAAACTCCCCTCAATTTACTTGAAGGGAGTTTTTTTAAATCAATGCCTCCGAAAAGACATTCATGAAATTTAGTATTAGTCCTTTTTCGCCATTCTACCTCTTTCACCTTCATCCAGGTAGATTTTTCTCATCCTGATACTTTTTGGCGTGATTTCAAGGTATTCATCCTTCTGGATATATTCCATTCCTTCTTCCAAAGAGAATTTTTTGGCAGGAGTGATTTTTACGTTGTCATCAGATCCTGATGCACGCATGTTGGTCAGTTTTTTTCCTTTTTGAACATTGACTACGATATCACTGTCCCTTGAATTTTCACCGATTACCTGTCCTCCATAAAGTTCGTCTCCTGGCTCGATAAAGAAAGATCCTCTGTCCTGAAGCTTGTCAATGGCATAAGCAGTACAAGGACCGCTATCCATGGAAATCAAAGAACCATTGCTTCTGCTTGGGATAGGACCTTTGAAAGGCTCATAAGCTGTGAATCTATGGTTCATGATCGCTTCACCTTGCGTGGCGGTAAGCACGTTGTTTCTCAAACCGATCAAACCTCTTGAAGGGATTTTGAACTCCAAATGCTGCATGTCACCTTTTGGCTCCATGATCAAAAGTTCACCTTTTCTTTGTGTCGCCAATTCAATCACTTTACCAGCGCTTGAATCCGGTACATCTACAACCAAGGTTTCGATTGGTTCGTTTTTGACTCCGTCTATTTCTTTGAAAATCACCTGCGGTTGACCCACTTGCAATTCATAACCTTCTCTTCTCATGGTTTCGATCAAAACCGACAAGTGAAGGATACCACGGCCAAACACCAAGAATTTATCTTCGTTGTCTGTAGTTTCAACTCTCAAGGCAAGGTTTTTTTCCATTTCCTTGAAAAGTCTGTCTCTCAGGTGACGGGAAGTAACAAACTTACCTTCTTTACCAAAAAATGGAGAGTTATTGATCGTGAAGAGCATGTTCATCGTTGGCTCATCGATCGAAATTCTTTTCAATGCTTCCGGGTTTTCCAAGTCAGCAAGTGTATCACCGATTTCGAAATCTTCAATACCGGTTACCGCACAGATGTCACCAGCTGCAACTTCAGCCACTCTTACTTTTCCAAGTCCTTCAAAAACATGAAGTTCTTTCACTTTCACTTTTTTGATGACGCCATCAGCTTTGCAAAGTGACAATTGAGATCCTTCTTTGATTGTTCCTCTTTTTACCCTTCCGATGGCAATACGGCCTACGAAATTGGAATAATCCAAAGAGGTGATTTGCATTTGAAGAGTTCCTTCTTCGATCACTGGTGCAGGGATATGCTCAACAATGGCATCTAAAAGTGGGATGATGGAATCCGTAGGATTTTTCCAATCCGGACCCATCCAATTTTCCTTTGCCGAACCGTAAAGCGTTTGGAAATCCAATTGCTCCTCAGTAGCGTCCAAGTTGAACATCAAATCGAATACCGATTCGTAAACTTCGTCTGGACGACAGTTTGGCTTATCTACTTTATTGACGATTACGATTGGTCGAAGACCAAGTGCAAGTGCCTTACCCAATACGAAACGGGTTTGTGGCATAGGACCTTCGAAAGCATCGACCAATAGGATTACACCATCGGCCATTTTCAATACACGCTCCACTTCACCACCGAAATCGGCGTGACCAGGGGTGTCAATAATGTTGATTTTGGTGCCTTTATATCTTACTGAAACGTTTTTGGAAAGAATGGTAATACCCCTTTCTCTTTCCAAGTCATTGCTGTCCAGGATTAAATCTTCAAACTGTTGGTTTTCACGGAAGATTTTAGAAACGTGAATGATTTTATCCACCAAGGTGGTCTTACCGTGGTCAACGTGTGCGATAATCGCGATATTCCGAATACTTTGCATGATGATGTTAAATTGAGGTGCAAATGTAAGAATAAAATTCGGAATTATCCTTTGTCACATCAAGTTAGCAATCAAAAGATAATATTGTAAGGAGAAAAAGGGGAATCTGTTTCAAAAAAGAGCTTCCCGATTTTTTTAAGTTTAAAAAATAAATAGGTCTTTTTGGTGGACGAAATCGGGAAATTAAGCATTCATTTCCTATACAATGTCGAGGCAAGATTTTTGGTTTTGCCATTGGTTTTTGCTTCTCTAAAAACCTTTTAAATAAAAGACTTTTAGACCAAACTGTAGAGCTGTTCCAATTTTTTGGTGTCATCCAAAGCTCTTTTGAGAACAGCCGGAAGAATGTTCAGAATGGTAAAGCTTAATAAAACCAATAGAATTATAAAGATCTGCCAGAACCCCAAAGCAAATGGATCCAGCAAATTGAAGGTTCCGATGTACCTATATCCCTGAAACATGAATTGTAGGGGAACATAGGCGAACATCAATATCCCTTGGTTTCCTTTCCATGAAGCATAGTTTTTGTATTTTTTTAAATCCTTGCCAAAGGCAAAATACCACCAAAAGATAACTGATATCATGAAAACAAATCCCACCAGCACGAGAGCTCCATGCCCGAAAGAGATAGATGTTTCCATTGCAAAAGCACTTTGGATAAAAACAAAGGTCAAAGCCATGGGAATCAAAATCCCCGCACTCAAGATTTTTTTCTTAAGTTCTTTCAGGAAATAGTTTCTCAGCCTTTTATCGATTGTTTTTTTGTAAGAAAGCTCCAAATCACTGAATCCAAAAATCCCAAATTCGGAATGGACTTTCTGGAAGGCATCCTCCATGGAAAGTTTGGGTTGGTGGTCCAGCATCGATTCCACTTTACAGGCCACATGGTCTAAGATTTCATATTGCACATCGATTTCTGGATATCCTTTTTTGGAGATCAGGGCTTTGAGTTGGTCGATTTGTGGTTTACTTAACTTCATACAAAAATGGTTTGAGTTGGGAATCATAAACACGAAAAAATGCTCTCGCGGAAACCAACATCAGGAAAATGATCGTGCTTGTGATGAGGGGATGGTAAGATGCAAATCCAAAGAAACCTTCTAATTCAAGGGCCTTTTTTCCCTGAGTTAAAATAAACTGCCAAAACACCAAGTGACCGAGTGAACAAGTATGTAAAGCGTCTCTTTTGACGCTTACATAGCGCTTGGAATTCAGTAATTTGGAATTTTCACCTAGTGTATTTCCTTTATGATACATCCAAGATTCAAAAACGATCGGAAATAATATCCAAAGGCTGAAAACTATCGCGGAAATCAAAATATCATTTTGATAAAAATTAAATCCCAAACCCATGGACACAGAAAGGAACAATAAATTAAGCCGCAAATCCAGAGATTGAGTGGAGAACACGGACCTAAAGTAGGTCTGGATAAATTTCCAGATAACCCACAAATGAATTTTGAACCGTAGTTTATAAATTTTCCACCTGCTCCAGTTAGATTTTTCTTCTTCCCAAAAAATCACCACATCCTCGAAACCCGAAACTTCATATTTGCAAAGAATATGATCCAGGATCTCAAAATAAAGTTCTTCAAATCGGAATGGCCTTTCCGCTAATTTTACTTCCAAATATTGAATGTCAGATCCCTTCATTTTTTGATCAATTTAAAGCTTTTGAGATTGATAGCATTGTAAATTGTCCATGTAAAAGCGAATATCACGGCACCAAGCGCTAGGTAAATGATAGCGCTAAAATCCTCGTAGGGGGAATTGACCAGAATCTTGGGAAGTAAAATCGCGAGAAAATGTATCAGATTGAAGACCAAAACAGAAATACTTGTTAGTGCCGTGACCAGGACTTTTTTGGGTTTATGTTTATCCGGAGCGATTGACCAGGTAAGATTCAGGTTTTTCCTATTGAAAAATAAGATCAGGATGATAATCCCTCCATAAGATCCAACAGCAAGGGCATAAAAATAATCAGGGCCAAAAAGATGAAATGTGAATGACAGCGCCAAAAGGGCAACAATCAAACCCCCGATTTTCTTTACCCCCAGACTCCAGAGTTTATAGCTCGATTTAGAAGCAATTCCGATTTCTTTCCAAGCTGTTTTAAGCAATTCCTTCTCCATCTTCTTGACCACCGACCAGGCAAATTCTTCATCCAAAGCCTCTTTTTTTGTTTTAAATTCCTCAGAACTTACCTGCTCCAAGGCTGTGATATAATGATCCAGAAGTTCATCGTAGATTTCGCAATAGGCGATATATAAACTGGACAGCCGGTCCTTGATGGCTTGGAGTTCTGTTTCTGTCAATTTCCTCATATCAGTGTCGTTTTTGATTTGATTTTCCAAACTTCTATTAGGGACAAAACATAGATCACCATCACGACGGTAAACATTGCCGCCAGGGCAGGAAGGATGTTGCCAAACAGCAGATTATCCTCCCATAATTTTGGGAAATAAAAAACCATCTGAACCGTGAAAATTGTAAAATACATCCGTTCAGAAATCGGCAAGGCTAAGGAAGAATGGATAGGGATTCCGTTGCCCTTGAATGCCTTTTTGATGGGGCGAAGTTTTTTGAAGGATTGGAAGTGGAACGCGATAAGGGAAATCAGCAATAAAAGCATGGGAGAAAACATCATGATTCCTAATTCCCGATCACTGCTTGTTTGACTGCTGATGAAAAAAACGACCGCCAATATCCCAGCCAAATACAGCCACCTGGAGAAACAAAAATATTTACGAATCACCCTCCATTGGGTTTTGCTGATGTCTTGCTTGGCTTGTTTGTTGAAACTGTACTGTAAGCTATGACAGTAGCCATAAGTGAACTTCTGCTCCAGGTCAGAAAGCTGTTCTTCAAATTTCTCCTCCGAAAATTCCTGCAAATGGCTGATATAATGGTCATATACCTCCATCAGTATTTCTGCCGAGGAAATTTCCTTCGTCATGATCACTTTTTGGATTCTTTCTATTTCTATGTCAGTAAGTGGGCGCATAGTAATGATTTAACATTGAGTTTTTATAGAACTCGACGATTTTCAATTAGGAGGTCACTTTAGGGTTTTACCTGCTGTGTTTTACAATCAGCAAGGTCTAAACTAAGCCAATCCCGGCTTCCACCCCGGATCCAGTATCCGGTGGAGGTTGTTGACAAAACCCTGCAGCTCAGACATCTTTGCGCTGACTTCCTTTTGCCCGTCCTTTGTTAGGCTGTAGTACTTTCTGACCCTATTGTCCACTTGCTGGATTTCGGTGCTCAGCATCCCTTCCGCCTCCAGCTTGTGCAGGGCAGGATAGAGGGCACCTTCGGTGATTTTGATTTCGCCGGCAGTGAGTTCCTTCACCTTTTGGGTGATTTCATAGCCGTACATTCTTTCATTCTCCTCCAGAAGTTTGAGGATAATGGTCTGCAGGCTGCCTTTGATCAGGTTATTGTTTGACATGGCTTCTTTGATGCATCAGTAACTCAAATATATAAAAGACTTATATACATAAGAAGCTTTGGTATATGAATTTTAAGTTTCTCCTTAAAAAAAGTATCTCTTTCATATTGGTTTTTAACCGATTCTTAAATTTTCAATTAATTTTTATCGGGAAGAAAACTGTTTATGGCGACCAATCAAAATAATTTAACGTAATTAGTAGTATGTTATATGTCTTGATTCTATTGGGATGAAAAATTCAATCTTGATTGCCATGGTCGCTTTCTTCACCATGGCTTTTCAGTGCCAAAGAACTTATGTTGACCATAGTTTTGTGACGATGAAGGGAGTGCTTGTGGATGCTACTGGTCAGCCATTGGTCGATCAACAGTTGATTTTTGGACAGACGCAGGGAATGGATCCTGGGTACGGACTGGATCTGACCATAGAAGAAGTCAATCCCCTGAGGATTCGTGCAATTCGGACCAATCAAGATGGAAGTTTTAGAATCATCCACCCTGATAAAACTGCCTATTTCGTTATTTACGATAGAGAGTCAACACAGTTTCATTTCTTGGGTGACAGTGGAACTTTGGTTAAAAAAAACTATCTGTACTTCAATAGGGGAAAAGTAGATACTAAAAACGTGTTCGATTTCGGCATAGTGAAACTCATTGAGCCATGAAAGAAAAAATATTTTTGTTGATCTTATTCCTTTTTCAATCCATCCCTTCCCTCTGGGGCCAAGAAAAAATCTCCAATTCATTTGAAGAAAGAGGGGGCAACAGTTTTATGTTTGGCCTAGATTTTCAAGGCTATCAACCTTTGTTTCTCGGACACAATTTTTTGGCAAAAAGTTACCGGCACCATCCTGGATTTTTGATCGATTCGCGGATGGGTATTCAAGACTTTGTAGGTGTAGGGTTAAGCCTCGGGAAGAATGTGTCCAAGGTGGAGGAATTCGAAATACTGGGAAATGATTTTGACTTGGCCAGGTTCAGGCAGTCAGGTGTCTATATTTATTACCAGCACCTGATTGGCCGAAGAATGAATGTGGAACCAAGGATTGGTTATGGTCTTTTGTCCGTCAAACACAGTGGACCGGATGATTTCTATAGGCTTCGTTTTGAACAGTTCTTTTCAGGGGTGAATGTCAACCTTGCTGCCAATTCAGCCAAATCGCTCATTTTTCATGGAGGGATACAGTATGCCCTTCTTTCAGGTGTCGATATCGTCATCAACCCGGAGGATAAGAAATACATCACTAAATCCAATGGTTTGCAATTCTCTTTTGGGATGCGCTTGGAGTTTCATGGGTTTTGGAAATAGTGTAGGGAGAAAAAAAGAAGAGCTGCCCTCCATGAAAAAAAGCGAAAATGGTACATAAGAAGTTTTTTTCGAGTCTTTTTTTGATTTTGATTACCGCGTTAGTCGGATTGGCACAGGGATATTCCTCCAACCAAAAAAAAGCACTTCGATGGGAAAAAAAGGAGAAATATCATGCGGCGGCGAAGGAGGATGGGCGTTATTTGCTCCTCAACGGGGGATTGAGAAGGTACAAGGATTTCGATCAAGTAACCCATCCCTCATTCGGGAACTATAGCAACATCAATGGGAATTATGGATTGCACTTTGGAGAAAGAAGGAAAAATTTCTCCTATGATTTAGGTGTCAATTACTACTATCATTCCCAAGTTTTGAGCCAAACCCTTCCGCCGCTGGACGCCAAACTGATCCTCAGTAGCCGCATGAATACTTTTGTGATGCCTGTTTCTTTAAAATATGACATTCCGGTTGGAAATAAGGAGAAGGTGAGATTTGGCGCAAATTTCTCGACCAATTGGATCATGTTCCATATTTTCGAACACCGAAGCAGCGAGGGTACATCTTCTTTTTCTTGGAACAATTCCACCGGAGAATCGGAGAAAATAAATTACACTTGGCGTACAGCCGATAGAAAAGGGCGGTTTTTTTTCAAATCCGGGATCCATGGAGAGTTTCTTGTCCTGAATTCATCTTTTTTACTGATTCAGGTGTCTCGGGCATTAGTGCTAAGGCCTACCAGAACATTGATTTTTAATTGGGAATCTCAGGGATTCGAAGGGGAGTTTAGGGACGATAGGAAAATCGACGGTTATCTGTTGGAAATTTCTTACAAACTTCCCATCAATGTCTTGCGTCAAAAAACAAGCAGGTAATCTTGTATAGGGCTTACCAATAGATGCCCGAAGTATTTTCGTCAAGGCAAAGGAGTTCCACTATAAAGGAGTTTTTTCTCGGCCCCAACCTTTGCCTATTTCTTCAGGATTTTTTTATTT
Source organism: Rhodonellum sp. (assembly GCF_030656585.1). Classification (NCBI taxonomy): domain Bacteria; kingdom Pseudomonadati; phylum Bacteroidota; class Cytophagia; order Cytophagales; family Cytophagaceae; genus Rhodonellum; species Rhodonellum sp. The sequence goes on along the minus strand of NZ_JAUSPP010000053.1, from coordinate 86,207 downwards.
GGGAAAAAACAATTTTCATTTGTGATTTATGGGAGCGAACTATTTAGGTTTTATTAACTATGTTTTTAACAGAATTTAATATTGCGAAATTATTATCTAAAAGAGGAGTTTTTATCTTTGTTTCAACCTTTAAACATAATGACATGAAAAACAAATACAGAATTTTTGTCTTGTCCCTTTTTGGTCTTGCGGCAATTCCCTCCTTCGGACAACACAATTTTGACATTGAGTTGTATGGTGGACCATCCTATTCTTATTTCAAAACCCAAGCGGTCTCCGCAGAGTCGGATATTAAATTCTCCAATTTGATCCAACCACATATTGGAATCAATTTTTTGAAAAAAATTGCGCCCAATTATCAAATGTCATTACAAGGGGAATATTTGGCACGTAGAGTTGGTTTCAGAGAAAGTGGTGCAGGTTATTCCTATGAGAATAACAGTTCCATATTCAACAATAATTTCATGAATTTGTCGGTAGGGGTAAGGCGTATTTGGGAAAAATCCAATTATAACCTCTTCCTACAAGGTTCCGTAGGAGGGATCTTTGACAGGGAGTTGAATGATTATTCTTTCATCCAACCTACGGACATAAGGACCAAGGTGTCCATGATGGGCCGAGTGGAAGCGGGGGTGCAATTCCCCATCAAAAACAATTATTTGGTATTGGGTGTCAGGCACCAACAAGGATTTAGGGAGTTTGAAAATTTGAATTTTTCAAATGATAACGTTCAACTTTCCCTAAATGGAAGCGGCTCTTTCACGGGATTATTTGTGGGATTTGGCATCAATACGGATATGTGGTCCAAAGAAAACCGGAAACCCAAAGATTCAAAAAAAGCCAGTCTAGATAATCCTTGGAGTGATGGATTGTTTGTTATGGGGGCTGCATCGCTTAGAAAAAAAGACAATCCTATAAATGACCCAACAGACGATTTTCAAAACGTAAGCACCTCATCAAGTTTAGGGCTGGGGTATAGATGGAAAGATTTTTCTATGGAGGCTGGATATTCGAAATTCCGGGGGAGAAATGTCTTTGAGATGATCAGTGAAGAGGGAATTCCTGTCTCAGCCTATCACCGAAAGTTTCAAGTTTCTACCATTCCATTTACCTTGAGATATGACAGACATTTGCCATTTTCCGAAAAAATCAGGTTTGGGATTTCATTTACGACCCATGTACCCGTAAACAGCAATAATGAGGGTGAAAATACAATGGGTGTCTCTGGGGTCAGGACCATAGATGGAGTGGGTTATCCATATTCTTCGGAAATAAAAGGAATAAAAACCAATTCTAAAGGTGTCTTTTTTAACAGTGGTTTCTATGCTGAAATGCCCCTGTTCAGGACAAGCTTGATCGCATTCAAAGCCTCCAGGAACTACGGAAGTCCTGCTTTTGATAGAGCATCAGTGAATTACCAAGTAAACGGTTTGCCAAAATCCTTTGAAAACAATGGCACTCTCAACGGATGGCTTTTGGAATTGGAGTATAGACTTCCGATAAACAATTTATTAAAAAAGTAATGGTGCTTTTGATTTTCAGGACGTGGTTTCCTTCCAAGTTTTAAATCTGCCATTCAAGAAAAGCGGGCTTTATTTATGTTGGCATCACAACGGTTTGGATGTGTTGCCAACATGAAAAACAGATGAAATTTTTGTTTTAGGAATCTGAAATAGCTTAAGGACTCTTGGAAACCCGGGAAAATTTCAGGGTATTTTGTGGGATTTGATGATATTATTAAGAGGATTGTTTTCAGTCCTAATTTTAATCGGCAAATTTGATCATGGATTACCAAGAACTCATCGAAGAGGTTTATCACGAGGTGAACAAATTAGAATTAAAGGGGAAAGTCGCTGACTATATCCCGGAACTTGCCAAAGTCAATCCCGATCAATTTGGAATTGCATTGGTAGATTTGGAAGGGAAGGTATATGGAGTGGGCGATTATAAGACCCCTTTTTCCATCCAAAGTATTTCCAAAGTCCATACCCTGACGATGGTTTTTCATGTTTTCAATTCAAAACTTTGGACCCGGGTCAACGTTGAGCCGAGTGGCAATCCCTTCAATTCAATCGCCCAGTTGGAATTTGAAAAAGGGATTCCCAGAAATCCCTTCATCAATGCCGGGGCTTTGGTCATAGCGGATGCACTGACCAGTAAATTTGAGGATCCCAAAACCCAAATCATCAATTTCATCAATGATATTTCCGGTGACAAGTGCGTTAGTATCAACGAAGAAGTCAGGATCTCTGAATTGAAGCATTCGGAAAGAAACATCGCCATGGCTTATTTTTTGAAGGCTTATGACAATTTTGACAATGATGTCCAAGAAGTTTTGGAAACTTACGTTTCACAATGTGCCATCGAAATGAGCTGCGTCGATCTGGCAAAATCATTTTCATTTCTGGCCAATGACGGCTATTCCATCTTTGCGAAGCGGAATATCGTCACAGAAAGCAATGCCCGTAGAATCAATGCATTGATGTTGACTTGTGGATTCTATGATGAATCAGGAGAGTTTGCCTATCGGGTTGGATTGCCAGGGAAAAGTGGTGTCGGCGGTGGTGTTGGGGCGGTTATGCCACACAAATTCAGCGTAGCGGTTTGGAGTCCTGAGTTGAACGAAAAAGGCAATTCCGTCAAATCCATCAAGGCCTTGGAGTTGCTGACGGACAAGCTTAAGTTTTCGCTTTTCTAAAAATCCAAAATTCCTCTATCTAGAAAGAAAAATGGGGGTTTGCACAAATCAAAGGCGTGAATACCCCTCAAAATTCAAAGGGCGAAAATGAAGAGATCCGGAAATCTCTCCATTTTCGCCCTTTCATGATTTTACAATGAGAATTTAAGCTGTGAAAATCCTTTTGAGTCGAACGTTTTTTACTGTTTTTTCCAACCCGTTTTATGCACTTCCAATTCCATTCCAGCCTGAAATTGATTATTAATAAATCATTTTCGTGCGGTGTTTGACTTCGCCATTTTCGGGACCGGACCTTATTCTCCAAATGGTCTGATTTTCTTGCAGTTTCGATCCCATTTGAAAACGGAATACATATTTCGGGTTCAATCCTTCAAAACCACACGCACTTCAACTTTCCTGTCATTGTCATTTGCACTTCGGTTTGGGCTTCGGACCACTTGACCACCGATTTCGGTCTGAATTTGATTTTCCCCTAAGCCATATTGATCCAGCAGAAAAACCAAAACCGAATTTATCCTAGTTTGAATCAATTTGAGATTGTATGCCAAGTTCCCGGTATTGTCTGCAAATCCTGTAAGGGACAAGGAATACTCCGGATTGTCTTTGACAAAATCAACCAAGGGCGCCAATTTTATGATTTGGTCTTCATCAGGCACTTTTTGATTGCTTTTGAAGAATACTTCCACCTTTGATTTTAAAAGCGTGATTTTGGGGTCAGCATCCAAAAACACAGTATCACGAATCACTTGGGGTGCCCGAACATCAACATCCGAAAATGCGCTTTTGAAGGAAGGTTCGGAAATCCTTGACAGACTGTCCTCGATGATCATTTTCGGTGCGAAAGGCATCTTATTCACCGAATCATATTCCAAGGGAGGTAACAAATCGCCTGAAACACTGTCCAGTTTTATTTTCCCCACAGACAAGCTATCCGGAACTGCAACTTGATCTGGTGTGGGATCTTTTGTCAAAGCTTTGGTGGCTACCGCACCACCAAAAAGACCGCCAAGGAGCCACCACTTTCTTTGGCCGCGTTCACGTCTTACCAAATCTTCGTCAGCTTGTACCCCAACGCTGGTTTGGAGAGGAGTCCTTTGTTGGGATCTATCGGCTCTGGAAACATCCCTGTAGGTATTGTTGAGGTAAATGGTCTCTCTTGGCAACGCACGGAGACTGTCCCTTTCAGACTGAAGCCTTCGGGTTTCACGTTCCAAGGCATCTATTCTGTTCTGAAAATCGGTATTTGTCCTAAGGCCGGTTTCTGAATCGGATTGCTTGAATATTCTCCCTTCTTCATAGACCAAAGTATTTTCCTTGCTGACAATGCCCGCTTCTTTTGTAGGCTCTGCGCCTTCTTCGGTCTTTTGAATTTCGACTAATTTTGATCCGGAAATGTCAGAGGTTTTTTTAGTGACTGGAAGACGAAATAAAGTGTCAACAGAAGTGCTCCAATTGAATAAGCTATCCATTCTTGAATCCGATAGGCCAGGACTTCCAACAACCCGGAAATTTTTTTTCAATTCCGTGATACTGTCAATCTCCAACTGAAAGCCACGGTCTGATTTCCCTAAACTATCCAGAGAATAACGCAGATCAAAAAGGATATTTTCTGAAGCCTTGACCAAACTATCCCTTTCATTTTGCCTTAATAAAGTGTCGGCTTTTAGCAATTCGTATTGTTCTTGGATTTTGGATTGAATCTGCTGAAGCTTATTTTCCTCCATTTTGCCGGATAGGATTTGGGATTTTCTGGCAGTGATCTGCTGGTCCCAAGTAAGCATTTGCGTTTTATAAATCAGGCTGTCCATTCTGGCCGGATCTACCAGTTGGATATTGGTATAATAGGTATAATTGTTCCCGGTCGGGAGTGGTTTAAGGGTGTCGGGCTCCGGTGTTGGGATTTGTGCCAAGGGAATTTCCTTTATCACAGGATCGTAATCCGGATAAACTGTGCTGAGCCTTGGTGCCTTGTAGGATTTTTTGTTGGATCCAAAATTGAATTTCAATCCCAGGCCGTGGTAGATGATCCAGTCATTCCCGCTTTTCCCATCCCCTCTGAGTGGGTTGGCTGGATCGACGATGTTCGTGCCCGGTTTGGCTGCGTATGCCTGAAAATCATTTTCGTATTCGGTCCTGTAGTTTCCGCTGACATCATCCAGGTGATCGGAAAAGGTGTAGATGAAATCACTTTGTGCAAACAACTCTACCCTAGGCCCTAATCTCAAGCGGATTCCCAGCCCAAGATTGGTGTAGAAAGCACCCAAATCATAGCCCTTGTCCGATTCGGTTTTCAGCGCATAAAGATTGGTCTCATAAATCCCATCATTGACCACGTTTCCTGAAGCATAATCATACCGATTGCCATCACCGTCCAAAAGATCCCCACTGACTTCGAAATCGACCAGTCCAAATCCCAATGTGAAATAGGGCGCGAGCAATGAAGTCGCAGGCAATAGCCGGTCATTGTCTGTCTTGAAAACAAAAGCCAAACCCATGTCCCTGCTTTGGTTTTGAAAGTTGAGCGCCCTGTCAAAATTCCGGTTTGTTCCCAATAAAGCGCCATCCCGTTTCACATAGCGATCACTCATCGAAAATTCATATTGCCCATAGCTGAACATCAACCCGATCGTTGGGCTCAGCTGTTTTTCTATGGAAATCTTGAATGAATACTGATCGAAATAGTTGTCGTTGAAATAAAGCAATTGCTTGATGGCATTCCAATTGGAGAGTCCTTGGACTTTATATGGGCTTAAGTCGCCATAATAGTTGGTGTATCCACCGCTGACTCCGATTCTCCATTCATAATCCTTTTGCTGGGCAGAGGAGAGAATCGGGAGAAACAAAATGGTGAAAGAAAGAAAGAAGATTAGTTTTTTCATCCTTTACCTCCTGTCATTTAAACCCATCCAAAGGTTGATCTCGAGGCTGACACCTACATAAGGTTGGATATAATTTGTTTTCAATTTGGTGTCGGCTTCTTCAAAATTCAAAAGAACTGCGCCCGCATTCAATCTCAAAACCCTGAACATTTTATAGCCCAAACCTGCATGGATGGGTAAATTGACCAAAGGACCCGTGATTCGGTCACCTTGACTAGAGTTGAAATTATTTAGGAACACCCCTGTGGAGAAGGATGCATTGCCCAAAAACTTCTGAAAAACCTTATTTCCCAAAGGAAAGGAAAGTCCCAAATAGGGCCCATTGAAATACTCGGTATCTGCAAGGGATCGTTTGATGGCGAATGCCCCGTAACCAAAATTGATGGGTAAAGTACCAGGCTTTTTTTCCGTGGGATAATTGGTGATCGTTCTGACATCCACCAAAGCCATCAGGCTTTTTGCCAAATATTGGTCGGCTTCAGCGGTGACAGTTTCCACGAGTTCCTCCAAATATTGTTCTGCATAGACCGCTTTGGAATTGTCTTCTTTGTTTTTTCCGAGAATATTGAATTTGGCTCTTCGGAGTTTCATTTTGTCTTTTTGGGCAAGTTTTTGTCTGACCAAGTCACTGAATCCACTGAAATCTCTTCCAAGAAAATGACGGTAATCTTCCAATGCGTCTTTCAGGATTTGATTCATTTGCGTAATCATGACTTGATCGGAACGAAAGGATTTGATCCCACTTCCGGTCACCTCAAAACTTGATCGGATGTAAGAAGCAAGATTCATGTTCACGGCTGACTTTACGCTTTCCATTTGGGCTTCATCGGCTTTCTGGAAATATTGAAACTCCAGATCATAAGAATCGTTGCTTTTAAGGGGTTTAGAAACAAACAGTTCATATTGGTTCACTTTGAATTCAAAGGCTGTTTTCCAAGAATATTCATCGGCTTTCGAGGGGCTTTTTCCAGACTCAAAGACCTTGACTTTGACAAATTCAATTCCCTGCGGTAAAGTGCCTTTAATGTAAAAAGGTTCTTCGGCAGGCATGGGATTCCCATCATTTACGGTGTTGCCGACAACGTCGAAGTTGACATGTTTGATTTGGGCAAAAGCACTTGCGGCACCGAAAAACACAATCAGCGTGAGTGTAAAGATTTTATTCATAATGATTTGATTTTGAGAATAGACTTGATGAAAACCAATTCTTGTGAGAATACTGAAAACTGGAAGAAAATCGAATAATAAGTACTAAAGAGAATTCAACCTATTTATAGTTATACGTAAAAACATTCGTTATAAAGGCCAAATGCATGAAATTATCCGGATTTCCTTGAATAATAAATTTCAATGTTTCCGGATTTAACCCGTTTTATGCATTACCAATTAAATCCCAACCTGAAATTACCCAGTATTCAGTCAGCTCTTTGTACTAAACCCTATCGGTTCTATACTTTGTCCTTATAATCCAAATAGTCTGGTTTTTTTGTGGTTTCAAGCGCTATTGCGAAACCCAACGCATATTTCAGGTTAAATCATATAATACATAAAAAATAGACTAAGAAATTTTATTTTTGTTTAAAATCAGGGGGAGAACACATTATTTTGATCTGTACTTGCCGATTTTATCATCAATGTATACATCGGCATTTTTTCTGATTTGCATGCGGTAATATACCAGGACTTCATCTGCACCAGCAGCCAAGACAGCTTCTTGGGCCCTTTGTGCAATCTCCAACAAAGCGTCTTGTGGACCTTCCATGACGGTTTCAAATGGAGTGACCACATGTTTTACCCCAGATGCTTGAATGACTTCGATGGCTTTGTCCACAAGCGCATAGCTGTCCAATGTTTTGCTTTTGGGGATGATTTGGATGCCTAGATTGATCGTGTTCATATTTTTTGTTTTTTAGGATTTGATTCAAATTCAATAAAAAGAAAGTCGTCTTAACCCCTAATATGAAATGGGTTTCCAAATGGGACGGAAAACTGAAAGAAAATCAGGTACTTGGGACAATAATTTATAACACCAATAAGATGGAGTCATTCATAGTCAAAACGAATTGATTTTCTGTCAATTACAATAGTGAATTGAGTTGGTCTTGCATAAAACGAGTTTAAAGTAAAATGTGCGGTTCAAAAACCCTTTGCCATATTTCGTACCCTTTTTCATTCATGTGGAGGTTGTCTTTAATGAACAATTCCGCCTTAGGATCCCCGTTTTCATCCAACATGACCGTCCAGGTATCAATAAAAGTAAATGCAGGATTTGATTCTGCGTAATTCTTCAAGGCCGTGTTGAATGCCAGATATTGATTTTTCAAATGCCATCTGGAAGGGCTTGGTTTTGCCCCGATCAAATACAGGTTTGCATTGGGAAGTTTTTCAAGGATTTTAGTAGTTAAGGATTCGAAATCCCCCATGATTTCTGAAGTGGATTTGCCGGCATTGACATCGTTGTCTCCTTCGTAAATGAAGATTTTTTCAGGTTCAAACTCCAACACCAATTCTTCCAGATACCGAAGCAGGTCCTCAGTTTCTGAGCCGCCGAATCCGGTGTTGATTATTTTTGCTTCGGGAAAATGCTTGTCCAATTCTTTCCACATCCGGATGCTTGAACTGCCGGTAAAGACAATTCCACCCTTTTGCAAATCGCTCTCCTGGTGTTTCTCGACAAGGGAGGCGACTTCTTCCTGGAAAGGAAAAACCACTTGTGCATCAGCTGGCTGGAAATGGAAGAGGGATAAAGCCAGAACAAAAAATAACCCCTGAATATTGAATTTTAAATTGGACATCCGAATATGCTTTTTGAATGTACAAGATAGTGGATATTGGACAAATGCCCAAAATTGAACAGTTATTGACCGTTTTTGAAGATATTCTGTGGGAGAAAAATTGACTTGTGGTTTTCTTTTGATTGAATTTTTCAATCTTTGAATCCCAAAATCACCTTTCTGAACCTGAGATGCTTGTTTTGGTCCCACTATTTTTTTTCAAATCCCCAAGCATGATAATTTCATAAATTATTGCTCGTTTTTTGAGGAGTAAAAACATTCATTCATATCCTTCAGCGCCAATGCAAGTTATTTCCCGATTCTTGGTTTTTTGCAGTGGCGTACATGCGTCCCTACTCAAAAAAGCTCCCACTGAAACCCAAAAATACATGGGGATAGGGGGAACGGTATTGTTCACCGGTATCTTGGCGGCTTTGTCTGCTGGATATGCCCTCTACACCATTTTTCAATCCCTTGCCCCTGCAATTTCCTTTGGCTTGTTGTGGGGATTGATGATATTTAATCTGGACAGGTTTATCGTCTCCAGCATGCGAAAGCGAGGCAAGGCTTGGGCAGAATGGAAAATGGCCATTCCCAGATTGGTTTTTGCCGTTTTGCTTGCGGTGGTGATCTCTAAACCACTGGAATTGAAGATCTTTGAAAGGGAAATCAACAGGAAGCTGGACGAAAAAAAGACTGCTTTCATTGTCAAAAGCAAGGAGGATCTGAAAGCAGGCTTCACCGAAATCACGGAGCTGGAAACCAAAATAGATACCCTGAAATCGGAAATTCTCCAGGCGAGAGGATTCAGGGATTTGCTTCAGCAACAGTATGACCAAGAAAGATTTGGCACCAAAACCGATGGTACCAGTGGAATAGTGGGACTTGGTACCAACGCCAAAAAGAAAGAGGAACAGCTGGATGCTGCCCAGAAAAGCTTGGATGAAATCAGCATTGCTCACCAAGCAAGAATTGATTTGCTTGAGGGAGAAATCAGAAATTTCATGGCTTTAAGACAGGCGGAATTCGAAAAACAACAACCCGGTATAGCGGGGTTTGATGGCATGGCTGCCAGAATCGATGCTTTGCATCAACTTACAGAGGAAAGTCAGGCCATGAACCAAGCCAATATTTTCATCATTTTGCTCTTTATCGCAGTAGAAACCGCGCCGATTTTCGTGAAACTGATATCCCCAAGAGGGCCTTATGACGAGCTTTTGGATCTCCATGAAGCGAATATTGCCGTCTACACCAAGGAAGAAACGATCAAGCTGACCGAAAAAAGTGAGGGTCGCATTGAAGTTTTCAGGGCAACCCATCAGGTTTCCAATGCGCTAAAAATCCAAAAAACCAATACCCTTAACCAGCAAGGCTTTGGCACTTCTTGAAGGAGTGCTGCTACAAAGGGGTGTTGAAACTGTGCTGATTGGCTGTTTTATGGTCGACGGTTTCAAAATTCAATTTTTCCCCCAACATTTGAATAGTCGAAAATCAAAGGCATAGCATCCCTTTTGGTCGACTATCTCTTTTCTTCGTACCAGGTTTTGTGGACGATTTTCCATTTTTCATCGATTTTGATGAGGGTCAGGTAATCGAAATAGTAGATTCCAGGCCAAAAAAGTTCTGTCTTGGCCATGGCTGTATATCCTTTGATCTCGATCGCCAAGATCCTGTTTTCAAACAATTCCTGCGCTCTTGGACTTCCGATGGCAGTCCCTTTTGCCCAGGACTCAAAATCGGTTACGGTGAAATTCTCTCCCCTGTAACCGATCAATCTGGCCGATGGATCGAATGCCGCTTCCAATTTGCTTTTGTCCCTTTCCATCATCCCTTCGAAGTAGAGATGGATGGTTTTTTCGATTTGCAATATCTCGGAATCGCTCTCCTGGGCATGGCAGAACAGCGTGGAAAGCAGAAGGACGATCACTAGGCAAGAAATTTTCATGTCCTTAAATTAGTGAATAAAAGAATTTGAATCGATGCCCAATTTGAGAATAAGCCAATAAAATGGAGCTTATTCATTTACCGGAGAATAACCAATCCTGTATTTAAACCCGAAATATGCTTTGGGTATTCCAATAGTATTGAAAATGCAAGGAAATCAGACTGTTTGGAGAATAAGCCGTGGCATTAAGATGGTGAAGTCAAAAACAATCAACAAAGACTGATCATCAGGAAATTTTAGGCTGGAATTTAATTGGCAATGCATAAAACGGGTCAAATGGATTATAATGCTGATTCTTCATCCAATTCAATCGGATTTGTCCTAATATTGAATGAAAATCAATTGCTGTTTCCGAAAAATTACTGAAATCCATGACATACTTCAAAAAAGTCCTTATTTATACTGCGCTTATTTTCTTCGGAATCATCTTGGTTGATTTCGTGATCGAAGTAGGCTTTAGGCGCACCGATATCCAAACTTGGCTTAGCTATGTGACGCATCCCCGTGTCTGGTTGACAAGATTGTTCATTTCCGTTGGGCTCGCGCTCTACAATGTCTGGAAATTCAAAAAAAGGGCAGAGACCAATGATAAAGTAAGCTGAGTTTTTTCGATTTTATTTGATTAAACCTTCCTCCAAAACCTCCTCCCCAGTTTTGGTTGGAATTAGGTTTTCCAGTTCCTCCATGCTGAATAATCTGGATCGGATCATAAATCGGATTCCCATGGGGATCTCAATCGAAAAACTGCTTCCCCTTCCAGGTGTTACATCCAAAGTCAGTTCGGTATGTTTCCAGTATTCAAATTGGTCACTGTTCATGAAAAAGTCGCATCCATAGACATCACCCAGCCAGATATCACTTCCCCCGACTTTAAAATCCCCTTTCTCGAAACACATGGGAGATGAACCATCACAACAGCCGCCGCTTTGGTGAAACATGAGTTCGGAGCCAAAGCGTTTTCGCAAAGTATCGATGATGTCCATTGCGGCTTCGGTGATCAATACTCTGGGGATGAAGGTTTTTTTGTCAGGTGACATATCAAGAGGGGTTTATTGTTATTTGATCCTTTGGAGGATCTTATTCGCGTGCCAAAATTATTTTTCCGGACTTTACGCGAAGTAAATTAACGATTCCTGATCAAACCAGGAGTAGGTTTTTTTCAAAAAAGACCAAATACTTCATATTGCATTCAAGTCCATTTAAAATCAAAGAAACCCCCGATTTTCGAGGGCTCCTTTGAAGGATGTTCTAAAAGAATCCTAATTTATTTTTGTCATAGGAAATCAGCATGTTCTTGGTCTGACGGTAATGGCCCAGCATCATCAGGTGGTTTTCCCTTCCGAATCCTGATTTTTTGTATCCGCCAAAAGGTGCATGTGCAGGGTAATTGTGGTAGCAATTCACCCAAACACGACCTGCCTGGATCGCTCTCGGTACTTGATAGAGTTCGTGGGCATCTCTGGACCAAAGTCCGGCACCCAGACCATACATGGTGTCATTGGCAATGGCGATTGCCTCTTCCGTGGTTTTGAAAGTAGTCACGGAGACTACCGGACCGAAGATTTCTTCCTGAAAGACCCTCATTTTATTGTGGCCTTTGAAAATGGTAGGTTGAATATAATACCCTGTTTCTAGACCGGAGTTCAATTCGGCTTTGTCTCCACCGCAAAGGACTTCAGCGCCTTCTTGTTTTCCAATATCGATATAGGAAAGGATTTTTTCATATTGATCATTGGATGCCTGGGCGCCCATCATGGTGTCTTCGGCTAGGGGATGACCCATTTTGATGGCTTTGGTTCTGGCGATTACCCTTTCCATAAACACATCATAAATGTCTTCGTGGACCAAAATCCTTGAAGGACAGGTACAGATTTCACCTTGGTTGAGGGCAAACATCACGGCACCTTCCACTGCTTTGTCGAAGAATTCATCATCGGCATCCGCAACGGACTTCATGAAGATGTTTGGAGATTTCCCACCCAGTTCCATGGTTACTGGAATAAGGTTTTCAGAAGCATATTGCATAATCAATCTACCTGTGGTCGTTTCTCCGGTAAAGGATACTTTGGCAATGCGTGGTGAGGAAGCCAATGGCTTACCTGCCTCGGGTCCAAAACCTGTAACTACGTTCAATACGCCCGGAGGGAGCACATGACCGATCAGCTCCATCAGCACCATGATGCTGGTTGGGGTTTGTTCTGCTGGTTTTACGATTGCGCAGCAACCTGCCGCGAGTGCCGGCGCCATTTTCCATGTAGCCATCAGCAAGGGGAAATTCCAAGGGATGATCTGACCTACCACACCCAAAGGCTCGTGCAAAGCGATACTGACCGTATGTTCGTCGTGCTCAGAAATAGTGCTTTCATCAGCCCTGATCACTCCTGCAAAATACCTGAAGTGATCGATTACCAATGGCAAATCCGCAGCGCGGGTTTCCCTGAGTGCTTTGCCATTGTCGATGGTCTCGATTCTTGCGAGCATTTCCAGATTTTCCTCGATGATGTCCGCGATTTTGTTCAGCAATTTGCTCCTTTGTGCGGCAGAGGTCTTGGACCAGGTTGGAAATGCTGCGTGCGCCGCATCAAGTGCCAATTCGATGTCTTGCTTGTTGCCGCGGGCAGCCTTGGAAAATACTTTCCCGTCGATGGGGGAAATGTTGTCAAAATACTCGCCCGAGGTGGGTGCTACCCATTTTCCTCCTATAAAATGGTCATACTTTTCTTTGATCTCCGGCCTTTCGACGGGCTTGGATTGAGATAAGGTTAATGTCGTCATGATTTTTGTTTATTTTGGATTTTATCAAATTTGCCAATAAATAAATTCAAAAAATCCACTTATCCCATCATCCCATCCACCTGAATTGCTATTTACAAGTACAGATTGTTTTCGAAAAGCCCAAAATTCCGGATATTCTGTCAAATTCTTTGGTTGAATTCTCTTTCGACAAGGCAAAAAATGGAGGATTGATTTCCGTTTCCGATTCCGGCTTTTATCGCCAAAACAATAATATTTTTCGCCTAGGGGGTCATTTTTCCGTAAATGAGTGGAGGGCTTTTTGAAATCCTACGAAATTACTATCTTTAGCAATACCCAAAATAACGATGATGCAGCAAAATTTTATTGCAGGAGTGCCTTGGAGAAACGAAAAGGACTTAAGGTCGCTGGTGGAAAACAGGACCACTTACACGCTGGATGCCTGCGAGTTGAATATTTTTGAAACCCATCAGGAGGCGAAAGACGTCAACCTTGTCTTTGGGGATTTGGTGTTGACCACCATGCTGAAAGGCAAAAAGGTCATGCAGCTTTTCGACAAGCCAGCTTTCGATTACCTGCCGGGGGAATCCGTAATCGTGCCTCCAAACGAAATGATGAAAATTGATTTTCCCGAGGCCAATTGGGAGAATCCCACCCAATGCATTGCGCTTTCCATTTCCAAGGAAATGATCGAAAACACTTTTAATCTCTTGAATGAGCGATTTCCTGACAAGATGCTCACGGAGGACTGGGGATTGGATCTTTCTTGTTTTCACCTGATCAATACCCAGGATTTATCCGAAATCATCAATCGCTTTATCAAAATCGGGGTGAAGGAGCGGTCCAAGGACAAGGATGTGATTGCCTCACTGGCCCTCAAGGAATTGCTGATCCGACTGACCCAGACCCAAGCAAGGGAGATGCTCGAAAAAACCTACAAGCAGCTTTCTTCCAACAACCGACTTGCCCATGTCATTGATTTTATCAAGTCCAACATCAGGGAAAATATCAACCTTGATCAGCTCAGCGAAAAAGCCTGCATGAGTAAAGCTCATTTTTCGAGGATATTTAAAATCGAGTTGGGCATGACACCTATGGAATATGTCCTGAAGGAAAGGTTAAAGATGGCCAAGCAATATCTTAAAATTGGCGCCTTTCAGATACAGGAAGTTTGTTTTATGGCTGGCTTTAACAACATCACCTATTTCATAAGGGCGTTTAAGAATGAGTTTGGGCTTACGCCTAAGGTATATCAGGGTATGGGGAAATAGCCATACAAATAAAACACCTGAAAAAAATTTCAAAGGTGAATATTGCGCTTACTCTAAAACTATTTTTATTGAATTTGGCACAAAATCTTTATTTAGGTCCAAAAGAAACCTTTTTTTGATTTTGTCCACTTTCAATAAAATCAAAATTCAACATTCCATCAGGAAAAATCAGTTTTCAAGCCAATTTTTGATTCAAAATAGAGGAGTAAAACAAAGAGTGTGCGCCATGAAGCTGCCTTAAAAGACACCATTCAGCCCCAGCCAATCTTTATCAGTCCAGATTTCACGGGCTGATTCTGCTTTGTTAACATCCCCGTCTTGATGGTAGGGGAAAAGAGATTCCAAACATGATTGCAAATGAGGGCCTTATTCTTGATTTTTTTCATTTCACTCCATTGTCTTCTTTTTTTTGGAGTATTTTCTGTAAATGATAAAGGTGAAGAAGATAAAAACTCCTAGAAATATAACTTTTAAGATTTTGTTGCTGTCGAATCCTGAGATGATTTCAGGCATGATATCGAGTTTCGAAACGACTCTGAAAATGATCATGAGCGAGAGTGAAAGCAAGAAAAACCATTTAACTGGAGAATTTTCCATCTAATTTGACCCTATTTGAAATTTATTCCTTTTGGCAATGGTTGAAATTACGAATTGGAAAACAGTTGAAGGTGACACAGATCACTTTTTTGAGGAAAAAAAATGGAGAATCACAAGGAAATTGAGTTGCAGTTAAAGAAAAATTTCGGTCATTTTTCAGATGATTTAGTACAGGAGATCCTTGCGCATGGGGAAATCGTCTTTTTTCCTGAGGGGGAATTGATGATGGACATCGGTCAAAAGGTCGAGCAGATTCCCTTGATCGTAGAAGGGAATGTCAAGGTGTTTAGGGAGGATGAGGATGACAATGAGATTCTTCTCTATTATTTGCAACCGGGAGAAGCCTGCGCCATCACCATGATCTGTTCGGCGAGGGAAGGATTTTCGAAGATCAAAGCCATTCCGATGGAAGACACGCGTGTCATTGTTCTTCCCATCAGCAAGCTTGATGAATGGATGCCAAAATATAAATCCTGGTATTATTTTGTAATGGACAGTTATCAGGATAGGTTTGAAGAATTGCTCAAAGTCGTAGATGGGATAGCTTTCAAAAATATGGATGAGAGACTTTTGGTGTATTTAAAAAAATCGATCAAAGCCAATGGTTCTACAACCATTCACACCACACATCAGCAAATTGCACAGGAATTGAATTCCTCCAGAGAAGTAATCGGTAGGCTGCTCAAGAAACTGGAACAGAAAGGTCTGGTCAGAATAGGCCGGAATTATCTTGAGTATTTCGGAAAATAAAAAAAGCTGCCTGATCAATCAGGCAGCTTTTTTTATATCTCAAGATCGATTACAAATCCTTTTTGGCGAGATAGAAATCCACCATTTCATAATCACTGGCCTCTCTTTCGAGCATTTCTTTGACCGTCTTGGGAGGGGAGACAATCACTTTATCGCCTTCTCTCCAGTCGAGTGGTAAAGACACTTTGTGCTTGTCTGAAGTCTGAAGCGCGATCAAGGATCTTTTGATTTCGTCCATGTTTCGACCGACATTAAGCGGGTAGTACATGACCAATCTGATTTTTCCTTTTGGATCGATGAAGAATACCGCTCTCACAGCAGCAGTCTCACTTTCTCCAGGTTGCAGCATTCCATAAAGTTTGGATACCTTCATGTCAATATCAGCAATGATTGGAAACTCAAATAAGACGCCTGTATTTTTCTTTACATTGTTTACCCAAGCGATGTGGGAATGAATGGAGTCAATGCTCAGGCCGACCAGCTTGGTGTTTTTCTCGTCAAAGAAATCTTGATTCAGGGCAAAACCCGTCATCTCTGTGGTACATACCGGAGTGAAATCTGCGGGGTGAGAAAATAGGATCGTCCAACTGTCCTTGATATGTTCTGAAAATTGCATTGGACCTGTCGTAGTCATCGCTTTAAAGTCAGGAGCTGTGTCACCGATTCTAGCCAATATTATTGTGTTTTGATCTTCCATGATTGTTTTTTTTAAACTTGATACTTCAAATTTAGCTTGTCTGAAGAGAATGGAATGTGACCCAGGTCTCAATGGAATGATTTTTTTGATAGTTAAAATCTATAACCGATAGAGCAGCCTGTTCTCTTAAGCCATCTTTGATTTATGGGATTCATAATCGAAAATTTGAAATACCTGGATATACATCAAATGATTGAAATGGGCTTGTTAGTGTAAAACTCATTCTTTAAGGATAATTGGAATAGGATGTGGATGCCTCCTTTAAAACAAAAACACAAAGGTTAAAGATCTAAAAATATAATTTTAAGAATGGTAATTTTAGATCCATAAGGTGAGTATTATCGTCAGGTTAAATAATTCACAAGTTCTAAAAGAGCCTTCAAACATAAGTTTGCGATGAGGTAGAAGATCTACTACCATGTAGTCAACTAGCCGTACTATTCCTTGTTATTTAAAATAGCTGAAAAAATTTTCAATGGTTATTATGGGGTTTTAATATGTTTTTGCTATGTTTAGGAAATAATGGTAGCGAAATTTATTTATAAGTTTCAAAAACACCAAAGTTTATATGGCTGTAGTCAGTTACAATTAAACCCAATAAAGGAATCTTTTACAGAGATTCCTTTTTTTTTTCCTAAAAATTAACCCTATAATCTATAATTTTTTGTGTATTTATAAAAAACCGGTTTAATAAAGAACCTTATTTTTTGAATCGCACAAATTTTAAACGTTGATGGCTTCTAGGTAACTAGATTCTATACAACTCACGAAATTTGAAAAGGTAAAGGGCGAAATTCGAAGCAAGAAACCTGATTTGGTTCAAGATTGTTTGAGACTCGATGATTTTTTAAGGAAATATTAAGAAACTGTTAAGAAAGCTTAAATCATAGACTGTTTATTTTTGCTTTTAATCTTTCCCTAATAAATCTAAGTGGATATTCATCCCAAAGACCAATTTTGATGAATAAGGAATCGTTGGAATATCAAGTTTGAATTGTATGGGAAATTCTTTTTTTTGGATATTGAGTTTCTAAATCATTGATCTGAGGATTGCATTTTAGGGTTTATCCCTCAGTTTCAGATTGATCAGGGATATAATTCGGTAACGGCTAACCAGTCCTTGACTTTCTTTGAAATTCGAAGCATTGTGGGTGTTTTGATTTGATGGCTGGATTTGGAGAGGACCTTCAAAGAGGTAAATAGGCTTACTTACAAAGAGGATCTTGGATTCCTCCGAAAATTGGACTTTAGGATGGGAAACCACATTTTCCTTTAGTGGAGTGATCGGGATATTGGTCTTGGCGTTAAAAAAGAATAGGCAAAATTCAAAAAATCTTCTGAAAGCTATCCGTACTTTTAAAAAAAAGAAGATTGATGGATGGGTTTTGTATTTTGATTGAATAAAATGAAAAATTTAGACTTTGGGATACGATGAGGATTTTGGTGGTAGAAGATGAGCCTGGGATTTCCAATTTCCTGAAACAGGGATTGGAAGAGGAGGCATTTGCTGTGGATATAGAGGAAAATGGCAAAAAAGGGCTTGAAATGGCATTGTCGGGAAGCTATGACCTGTTGTTGCTGGATTGGATGCTCCCGGGAATGAGTGGTATAGAAATCACACGCCAGTTCAGAAAAGAATTCCCTTTGACGCCTATCATTTTTCTGACAGCCAAAGATACCGTGGATGAAACGGTATTTGGACTGCAGTCCGGAGCAAATGACTATATCAAAAAGCCTTTTCACTTCGAAGAATTGTTGGTGAGGATTCGTGTCCAATTAAGAGGGAAGTCTGTTGAGCATGAGAAATTTTCATTGGGGCCGATTACCTTGCACACGGATAAGCATCAAGTTTTCAAGGGAGATCAGGAAATCCTTTTGACTCAGAAGGAATTTGCCCTTTTGGAATATTTGATCAGAAACAAAGGAAAGGTATGCAGGAGAACCCGGATCATCGAAAGCGTCTGGGATATCCATTTTGAGTACAATACAGGAGTGATTGACGTGTTCATCAATTCCTTGCGAAAAAAACTGGGTCTACACAAAGAAGAGGATTATATCCAGACTGTCAGAGGAGTTGGATATTTAGCCAAGGAGTTATGAAACTGTCGTACACAAAACGGATTGCCTGGAGATTGACTTCAGTTACGGCTTTGATTGTCTTGATCGTTTTTGGCCTTATTTATTTTGTCGTAAACTGGACTGTGGTTCAGAATATCGACAATGAGCTGAGGCAAGAATCTGATGAACATTCCGCCCAGATTTTTTTAGCAGATGATAAAATCCGCTTCTCCCATAAAAACGAATGGGCGGAAAGGGAACACCAAGAAATCCAGTTTAATCCAATTTTTGTTGAAATCGTCAGTTTGGTTGGAGAGTCAATGGATCGGTCTCCTAATTTGAAGGACAACCATCTCCTTTTCCACAGCGAAGGCAATTTTAGAGGAGGTGGATTAAATCTACGATTGGGGGATCAAGAGGTACGTCAGATGCAGATTCCTCTCAATAATAAGGGTAAACTGGAGGGGTATCTTTTAGTGGCCACTTCCTTTGAGGATGCCAGGAGACTTTTGACCAACCTACGGAATATTCTTTTTTTCCTTTATCCATTGATTCTATTTTCTCTGTATTTCACGATGAAATACCTGGCAGCAAAGAGTATACAACCCATTAAGGAGATTATCGGCAAGGCGAATCAGATCACCCAAAACAACTTGAATGAAAGGATTCCTCAGCCGGTAGTGCGCGATGAAATTGGCCAACTTGCCCTTTCCATTAACAGTCTCCTGGCCAGATTGGAACAGGCAATCTCAAGGGAAAAGCAGTTCACCTCTGATGCTTCCCATGAATTGAGGACGCCGCTGGCAGTTTTGAAGGGAACGCTGGAAGTAACCATCAGAAAACCCAGGACAGAGGAAGAATATGTTTCAAAAATTCGAACGGGTCTTCAATCCATTGACAAAATGACCATCATGCTCGATCAATTGCTCGCACTGGCGCGAGCAGAGAAAGTTGCCAGCACCAATCAAGAAGAAATCGAGTTGACGTCCTTTGTGGAGGAGATCAAAAACCAGCTGGGATACAAAGGAAATCAAAGACTGATCATTGAGAATTTAACCGGCCAAGACGTTTTTGTCCATTCCAGTGAAAAATCACTTGAAATGGTCATCACCAATCTGATCCAAAATGCCTTAAAATATTCAGATGCTTTCCAATCCATAACCATAGCCATTGGAATGGACAATTCAGCTCCATTTATAACTGTTTCAGACAAAGGACAGGGAATAGAGGCGGCCAATATTGACAAGGTTTTTGACCCTTTCTTCCGGGAAAAATCCATGGTGGAACAAGCCATTCCTGGGACTGGACTTGGTTTGGCGATCGTCAGAAAACTCTGTCAAGAACTGAAGATTGAGATTCAAGTCCAGAGCATAAAAGACCACGGAACTGTATTCAAACTAATTTTTTGATCATTTTTTTATTTAAGTCAATCTTAAGAATTCCCTTAGAATTCCTGATGGAAAGTGTCCATAGATTTGATTCAACAAATGAATCTAGGTTATGGACAGAAGATTATTCCTTTCAAGATTAGGCGCCGGGGCAGGAGTTGCTTTGGCCGTGACATGTTTGGGCAGCTGTATGGGCGGGGCCGAACCAGATCCTTCGGGAGTCCCAGTGGATTTTACTCTGGACCTCAACCAATCACCAAACCTACAGAGCAACGGTGGCTTTATGGTTATCAGTAACGTGCTTGTGGCAAGGACAATGCAAGGAGAATATGTGGCAGCCACTGTGATTTGCAGCCATGAACAGCAAAAGAAAGTGGTGTATGATAAGGCAGGGAATAATTTCCACTGTACTGCACACGACGCTAGATTTGATATAAATGGAGGAGGTTTAAACGCCAAAGGGAGCAAAAACCTGACTGTTTACCATACCGCACTTTCGGGATCTACCCTAAGGGTTTTCTCTACCTCTCTATGAAAAGGGTTATAGTTCTATGGGTGGTGATTTTTGGATTGGTTTCAAAAGCCAATGCGCAAGACATGGACAGCCTGTTGATGTCACTCGAAGCGACATCGGAAAATGTTAAAATACCATTGTTACCTGATAAAATGATGTTTACCCAACGGGTTTTTTGGGGTGAAAAAGGGCTTTTGCGTGTTACAGGCATAATGCCTTTGACAGAGGCCAACCGTGTGAAAGAGTTGAAGATCAGAAGAACAATGTTGATTTCCCATCAAGTATTGGGTTATGCCACATTTGTGGGGATGATCGCGCAAGGCTTTGTGGGCCAGCGCCTCTATACTGGTCATGAAAACATGAAAGGCCTTCATGAAGGTTTGGCGGGAGCCGTCAACATCGGATACTTTACCGATGCGGGATTGTCTCTTTTTTCTCCACCTCCCTTGATCCATAAGCAATTCAAAGGGCTCAATTCCATCAAGGCACATAAAATATTAGCCTCTGTTCACCTGACAGCCATGATCGCTACCAATGTCTTGGCAGGAAAAGCAGAAGATCCCAAGTGGGCTCCAGTTCACCGAGCAGCTGCATTTACTGCCTTTGGAGCCTTTGCAGGTGCCATGTTTGTCATGACCTTTTGAGGTTCCAAATTCAAATAAAGACAGGTAAAGCTAGCGACTGATTATTTCTCAAAAACGCTCTTATTAGAAAACCATGAAAACAGCCTTCCTGATTGCTTATTTATTTGCTGCGATTTTATCCTTGCAGGACCATATTAACCTGAAATCCAATAAAGAGGAATCCACGCTTTCTTACACAGCTAACCATTCTCTTCATGATTGGACAGGGGTCAATTCAGTCCCGGATTGTATTATTGTTTATGATGAATCAACAGGAAAGATTCAAAAAGTCGCCGTGAGTGCAAGGGTGGCAGATTTCGACAGCCAAAATTCCAGCCGTGATGCCCATTCCTTGGAAGTTTTGGAAGCCATCAAATATCCTAAGGTTCAGTTCGTCAGTACCGAAATCACAGATCACCAAGGTGAATTGATTGTTCATGGTAATCTAATCTTCCATGGAATCGCAAAGCCTGTGACATTTGAGGCGAGCAAAACAATAAAAAATAAAAAGCTAAGCGTTGATGGTGAATTTCCAGTATCACTCGAGGAATTTATGGTCGAACGTCCAAGTTTTATGATGATCAAAACAGATGATCAGGTAAAAATGAAATTTCATTTGTCTTTCGATTTAAAGTAAAAAACCAATATAATCAGGTAAAACCATTTTTCAATGCTAAACAAGATCATTCAATGGAGTGTGGAAAACAAACTTATTGTCCTGTTGTTAACAGCGGGTTTGGTTTTCTTTGGGTTTTTCGCGCTGAGCCATATTCCAATAGGCGCTGTTCCTGATATAACCAACAATCAGGTCCAGATCATCACGACCTCCAGAAACCTGGCCACCGAGGATGTGGAGAAGTACATTACCTATCCGGTAGAACTTGAAATGTCCAACCTACCGGGAGTCAAGGAAATCAGATCCATTTCCAAGTTCGGCTTGTCTGTGGTCACGATCGTATTTGACGACAATCTCGGGACCTATCTTCCCAGACAATTGATTGCCGAAAAAATCAAAAGCGCAGAGGAAAAGATTCCGGCAGGTTTTGGAAAACCTTTTATGGGACCTATATCCACGGGATTGGGCGAAATCTATCAATATATCATTGATGTTGAACCGGAATTCAAAGATCAATACACGCTCACTGAATTAAGGACTATTCAGGATTGGACAGTTAAAAGGCAGCTTTCGGGTATTCCTGGCGTGGTGGAGGTCAATACATGGGGTGGATTTTTGAAACAATACGAGGTTGCTATCAATCCCGAACGGTTACGGGCACTCAATCTGGACTTGAGTACCGTATTTTCCGCACTTGAAGGAAACAATTCCATTGCAGGTGGGGGATATATAGAGAAAACCAATGAAACCTATTTCATCAGAGGCGAAGGCATGATCCAAAGTCTGGAGGATATTTCAAAGATCGTCGTTGACAATCGAGATGGATCGCCCATCTATGTAGGAGATATTGCCAAGGTGGGTTTTGGGCATGCCAACAGATTTGGCGCCATCACAGCCAATGGGGAAGGTGAAAAAGTCCTTGGGCAAATCATGATGCTCAAAGGGGCCGATTCGAATGCCACCATTGACTTGGTCAAAGCCAGGCTGGAAAGCATCCGGGAATCCCTTCCGGAGGGAATCATCATCAATGGATTTTTGGACAGGAGTGAGCTGATTGGGAAAACAACTTTTACCATTGCCGAAAATCTCATCTTTGGCTGTTTGATTGTTGTTTTTGTGGTGGTCTTGCTGCTAGGAAATCTTCGTTCCGGCTTGGTGGTTGCCTCGGTGATTCCATTGAGTCTGCTTTTTGCGTTGGGCATGATGTACATTTTCAAAGTGGATGCCAATCTGATGAGTTTAGGTGCGATTGATTTTGGGATTATTATAGATGGGGCAGTCATTATTGTGGAGTTTATCAGCTATAAACTTTCTTTGAACCATAGGGAGATCAATGCGCTTCCGTTGGGCCAAAGAAAAGACCGCATCGACGCATTGACGGTAGAGGGATCTTCGAAAATGATGCATTCAGCCATTTTTGGCCAGATCATTATCATCATCGTTTTTATTCCCATCCTTACGCTTTCTGGTGTGGAAGGCAAAATGTTCAGGCCTATGGCACAGGTCTTTAGTTTTGCGCTTTTGGGGACCATGATTTTGGGATTGACGTATGTACCGGTCATCTCCTCCCTGTTTGTCAAACCCGTTGATCCAAACAAAAAAAATATTTCGAACCGATTGATCGCCAGGATTAACTGGTTCTATGAGCCATCCATCAAATGGGCATTGCTGCACACAAAAATCGTTTTGGGTGCAGCCATTGGTGTTTTAGTGATTTCCGGATGGGTTTTTTCCAGAATGGGAGGTGAATTTATTCCGACTTTAGATGAAGGGGATTTTGTAATCCAGCCGGTGTTGAAAACTGGAACGACTTTAAGCCAAACGATTGCCACCACCACCAGGATAGAACAAATCCTGAAAAAATTTCCGGAGGTGGACCAGGTGGTCAGCAGAATTGGTGCTGCTGAAATCCCAACAGACCCCATGTCCATGGAAGAAAGTGATGTCATCGTCACCTTGAAGCCACCTTCTGAATGGGTCACTGTTTCCTCAAAAGACGAATTGGCGGATGCATTTAAAGAGGCACTTTCGATCATTCCAGGTCTGGATTTTGAATTTACCCAACCCATTGAGATGCGGTTCAATGAGCTGATCACAGGTGTCAGGGCCGATTTGGCCATCAAGGTTTTTGGGGAGGATCTGGAAGTTTTGAACCTAAAAGCCAAGGAAATCGAAGCTGCAATCAAGGGATTGGAGGGGGCTGCAGATGTGATCGTGGAAAAAGTCGCCGGACTTCCCCAGATGAAAATTAAGTATGACAGAAATAAAATCGCAAAATATGGGGTCAATATCAGTCAGCTCAATGACTTGGTCACGATGGGCTTTTCCGGGAAATCAGCAGGAATGGTTTTCGAAGGTGAAAAGCAGTTTGACCTTGTGGTTAGGTTTGAAGAAGGTTTCAGAAAGGAAATCGAAAATATCCAACAAGCATCGGTTAATTTACCAGACGGGACTTTTTTGCCACTAAGCGAATTCGCGGAAATCTACCTGGATAAAGGTCCGGCCAAAATTTCCCGGGACAACACCAGAAGAAGAATCGTGATTGGCGTCAATGTAAGGAATAGGGATTTGCAATCCGTAGTCAACGATATCCAGCAAATCATTCAATCAAACATCATTCTTCCAGAGGGGTATACCATTGACTATGGGGGTCAGTTTGAAAACTTGAATTTGGCAAAAGCCCGGCTGATGGTGGCCGTCCCAGTTGCGCTGGTCTTGATTTTTACGCTCCTGTACTTTGCTTTTTCATCTTTACGTGATGCATTGATCATCTATACCGCGATTCCATTCTCTGCCGTGGGAGGCATCCTTTTGTTGTCTTTAAGGGGAATGCCCTTCAGTATTTCGGCAGGTGTTGGTTTCATTGCCCTTTTTGGGATTGCAGTGTTGAATGGGATTGTTTTGATAGAGCACTTCAAAACACTCTACAGTGAGGGCCACCACGATCTATTCAAGATGATTATCAAAGGCACCAAAGAACGACTTAGGCCTGTGCTTTTGACAGCTTCTGCTGCTGCGATGGGGTTTTTACCTATGGCAATCTCAACTTCTGCAGGTGCGGAGGTACAGCGTCCTTTGGCCACAGTGGTAGTGGGAGGATTGATTTCCGCTACGTTTCTCACACTTATTGTCCTCCCGGTTCTATATGCAATGTTCTTTAAAACAAAAGAAAAAAATGAAGACCTATAAATTAACAATAGGAGTATTGGTCATAAGTGTTGGCCTTTCATTGAATGCCTTTGGACAAAGTGTGACCATAGATCTCCAACAAGCAATTGATGCTGCCCTAGCCAATAATATTGGGCTCAAGGCACAAGAGAAAATGGTCCAAAGTTCCCGAGCACTTATTCCAACGGGTTTTAACATCGAAAAAACACAGGCTTTTTACCGGCATGACCAAAACGACATTGCCGAAAACGGATTCTCCAACAGCGTCCTCGGCATCAGTCAAAATCTTCAATTTCCAACGGTATATGTTTTTCAGAAAAAAATAAACCAAGACCGATTTAGGATGCAGGAGCAAAAATATGAGATATCAAAAATCCAGGTGGTCAAGGAGGTTTCCAAAGCATATTATTCCATCATTTATTGGAAAAATCTTCAGGCCAATTACCAATATTTGGACAGTTTATACAGGCAGTTTTCGATAGCTTCCAGTAGACGCTTTGAACTTGGTGAAACCAATTACTTGGAAAAAATCACTGCACAAAGCAAGCAAAGAGAGATTGGTGTGCAGCTCGCCCAAGCAATTGAAAGCGAAAAAAACGCCTATATGGTCCTCGAACAATGGATTCAAATGGATGGTCTTGTTCAGGTTGGGGATATTCAACTTCGGGAATTGAATGTGGAAATCATCGATGTCGATGCCCATCCGGGAGTGGTTTTCTATGAAAATGCCGTAAAAATGAGTGAACACGCCATTGGTCTAGAACAACACAAACTGCTTCCGGATCTCTTCGCAGAAGTTTTCAGGGGAACCAATTCGGGTGCAAATTCCAAAGTGTATCCAGGATTTCAGGTTGGGGTTTCTTTGCCACTTTGGTTTGGTGCACAAAAAGCCAAAATCGGATCTGCGAGGACTGACAAAGAGCAGTCTCAGCTGGACAATAAAAACTTTGTGTTCCAATTAGAGAATCGCACCGAACAACTCACCATCGAGTTGAAAAAATACATGGAGGCCATTGATTTTTATGAACAAGAGGGAAAAGTATTGAGTGATCAATTGATCAAGCAAGCCAGTGAAGCCTTTAAAAATGGCGAAATAGACTTTCTTCAGTATGTCTTGTTGATTGAAAATTCTCGGAATATCCAAGTCAGCTACCTTCAAAATCTCAATCTCTACAATATGACAGTTTTGGAAATTAATTATCTAATGAATCCCTAATCATGAAAAACGATAGAAAATCATACTTCAAATCGATTTGGCTTTTTGCTTTGGCATTGGCTTTTTTACAATGTACTGGACAGAATACAGGGGAGACTTCACTTGAAATCAAGACCAACCCAAACCAAAATGAAGTGACACTCACCCAAGCCCAGTTTGAAGGTTCGGGGATGATTTGGGACAGTATTTCTTCATCGGCATTTACAGAACACATTACCGCAACTGGGATGGTCAATGTACCGGCAGAAGGTAGGTTCGATATCAGTACTTATTTTGGGGGTTACATCAAAAAAATGGAGCTTCTTGTGGGCCAAAAAGTGTCCAAAGGACAGCTTCTTTTTACCATTGAAAACCCTGAGTTTATCCAAATGCAGCAGGACTATTTGGATGCAAAGAGTCAATTGGCCTATTTAAAGAATGATTTTGACAGGCAAAAAGTGCTCATCGACGAAAATATTTCCTCAATGAAGAATTATCTCAAAGCAGAGGCGGATTATCAAAGCACCTTGGCCAAATCAGAGAGTCTTAAAAAGAAACTTCTCTTGATCAACCTGAACCCTGCCCAAATTACTCCCGAAAACATCACGTCAAGGGTTTCGGTGCTTTCACCCACTTTCGGATATGTGGAGACAGTACTGGTAAATCAAGGGACTTATCTTAATCCCTCAGACATTGCTGTCAAACTGATCAATAAGGAGCATTTGCATGTAGAATTGAATGTTTTCGAAAAGGATGCGGTGATCATCAAACAAGGTCAGCCCGTATTTTTCTCTCTTCAAGGAGGGGAAACCGAGTCCATCGAGGGAGAGGTGTTCTTGGTGGGCCAATCCGTCAACGAAAAAAGAATGGTCAACCTCCACGTTCACCTTAAAAATGAAAAAGAGGGAGAAAAACTCGTTCCGGGAATGTTCGTGGAATCCAAAATCATCATCGCTAGTCATCAGGCACTTTCATTGCCGGAAGAAAGTGTGGTGAATGTAGAAACAAAGAACTTCGTGTTGATTAAAAAAGGAATGGAAAATGACTTGATTTATCTTGAAAAAAGAGAAGTTTTGATTGGGCAAAAAAGTGGTGGGAGAGTGGAGATCTTGAATACATCCGATTTCGATGCAAATTCACAATTCCTCTCCAAAGGTGCTTTCAATCTAATTTTGAATTGATACCAGAAAACAAACTGGGTTAAGGGCCTGACAAAAGGGGGGTTGGACTATTGGTAAGAAGCCAAAAAGAATTTTTCACTAGAAAATAAAGATGATTTTTCAATAAAAACAGGCACAGAAAATTTTCTGTGCCTGTTTTTACATCCTGTCCATGTACCAATTCAATTGCTTTTCAATTTTCTGATAACTGAAAATTCGATCTATATTTTTTTGGATCCGGATAAAGGAGGTCTCACTCTTTGTGATATAGTCGTGGGCATGATGGTGCATGCAGTTTATCGCTACTTCGATTTTATCCTGTGAAGAAAGCATGACCACGGGTAGCTTGGGTTGAATTTCTTTGATTTTGTCCAAGGTTTCTATCCCGTTCATCGCTTCTTTGTCAATGCTGTCCAAATGATAATCCAAAATTATGACATCTGGATTTTGATTTAAATTGGCGATGCAGAGTGATCCGCTTTCAAAGGTTGATACTTCAAATCCACCCAACTTCTTGAATTGGATTTCCAATGACTTCAAAAACAAAGTGTCATCATCCACCAAGAATACCTTAATTGTTTTTCCAGACTCCATCTTGTGAATTGTTATTGAGTGACATAATTGCTTCTAATTCTATATAAACTTGTTCCATGATCGCTTGAAGGGAATCCACTCGTTCCTGTATTTTGTTTCTATTGGAGACATCGGCTGAATAATCTTGGATATCTGTGGCAATATCGCTGAATTTTTTATCCAATCCGATGATGAAGAAGGAAGGAATCATTTTATGTGCAAACTGATAAATTCCTTTCCAGTCTTCATTTTTCAGGCTCAGCTTTATTCCTTCGAGGTATTGGGGTGTTTGAGTAAGATAAACCGAGATTATTTCTTTTATCAAGACCTTGTCTGAGGATGTGATACTTTTCAAATATTCAAGGTTGATGAGCTTCTTTGTTGTTTTGTCTTGAGCCCCATTTTGGATATCAGTTTGGATGGGGTCTGTATTCGGTTGAAAATGAGCGACTACCAGTTCCACGATCTTGTTGTAAAGAATCTTTTCATGTATTGGTTTTGCTAAGTAATCCGTCATTCCATATTCCAAACACTTTCCTTTGTCCATCGTGGTCACATCGGCCGTCAAGGCGATGATCGGGATATTCGATTTTAGGATCTCCCGGATATGTTTTGTGGCCTCGAAACCATTCATGACGGGCATTTGCAAATCCATCAGAATGATGTCATAGGACTTGGTTTGTAGTTTTTGCAAGGCGATTTCACCGTTATCCACCACGTCAAATTCAAAACCGAATCCATGTAAAATTGTTTTGATAAGCAATTGGTTCAATGCGACATCCTCAGCTACCAAAACCTTGATGTTTTTGGTTACATCAACTGTCATTTTTATCTCTTCATTCACGATAATCTCGTCTTTGGTTTTCATTAATTTCAAAATAAAGGAGAAACTTGATCCTTGTCCTATATGACTCCTTACTTGGATGCTTCCTCCTTGGGATTCCACAAGTTGTTTTGCGATGGCCAAGCCCAATCCCGTACCTCCATAGAGTTTTGAGGTGTCGTCCGATGCTTGTTGGAAGTTTCCGAAAACGGATTTCAATTTATTTTCGGGGATTCCGATTCCTGTATCATGGACATCAAATTCCAGTGTTGCATCTTGTTCGTTTTCATCCAACAAACGCACGCCAAGCGAAATCTCACCTTTGGAGGTGAACTTGATCGCATTGCTCAAGAGATTCAAAAGAATTTGATGCAACCTGAGTGGGTCACCCAGCAATATTTTCGGGATGTTTTTATCCAGTATTTTTTTCAGAACCAAACCCTTTTCAGCTGCTTTTGGCTCGAATAATTTGAGCATACTGGTCAGGGAGTCGCGAAGATTAAAGGCTTCATTGACAAACGTCATTTGGCCACTATTTACTTTTGCCAAATCGAGGATGTCATTGATTAGCTGGAGTAAAGTTTCCCCACTTGTTTGGATGGCATCCATATACTCTTTTTGTTCTCCAGACAAATCCGTTTTCATGACCAGATTGGTGAACCCGATGATTGCATTCATGGGAGTCCTTATTTCGTGACTCATGTTGGAAAGGAATTGTTGTTTGGCAATGACGGCAACCTCTGCTTTTGCTTGTGCTGTTTCGGCGATGGTTCTTGCAGACTCCGCAGAATCCTTTGCTTTGATCAGTTCTCTCTGGATTCTTTTTTGTTCGGTAATCACTCGGGCAATGACCACTGCCCCTACCACGCTTCCCGATTGGTCATTATAGGTGGAGCCATTGAAAAGTACATCTATCAATTCTCCATCAATCAAAATTAGCGGATAATTTTTCACAAACCCTTTATTAAAAACTTCCAGGTAAATTTCCTTGGCCTTTTGGGGTTCTGTGAAATAGTGTGCAAAATCGGAATTGATAAGTTGCAAGCGGGTCTTCCCTGTGATTTTGGCCATAGCTTCATTCACATCCGTGATTTTTCCATCGGGACTGATCGTAATCAAGGGGTCCAGACTGGCCTCGATCAGACTTCGAGAATATTCGGACATTAATTTTTCTTTGGCAATAATCAGTTCCTGGTTTTTTGATTTCAGTTCTTTATTGGTCCTTTTTAATTTTTTGGTTCTGATTTTCACTGTTTTTTCCAGGAGCCGGTTTTGGTCCTTTTGAAGCTGGATTTCAGAATTCACCCCGATCCACATGCTGATTGCTCCGTTTTCATCTTTTATAGGCCTTGCCCGACTCATGTGCCATTTGTAATGGCCATTCTTGTCCAACATGCGCGCTTCTACCTCGAAGGGCTTGCCTGTGGTCACAGCGACATTCCAATTTTCGATAGTGAGAGGCAAATCCTCCGGATGGATCCATTGTTCCCAGCCGTTTGTGACCAATTCTTCAATACTTGTCCCGGTATAATCTGCCCAACTTTGATTATAATAAATGACTTCTCCATTTTGGTTGGCGTTGGAAACCTTCTCTGGCATGAGGTTGATGATCTTTCGAAACTTCTCTTCGCTAGCCCTAATTGACTTGTTTAATTCGGCTTTGGGCGTGACTTCATTGGCGATATCAATGATACCTATGATGTTTCCCTCCAGATCCCGTTGGGCATAATAGATGAAATTGAAATAAAACAACTCGGGAATCCCATTTCTTACCAATGTAACGGGCATTTCATAGGCTGTAAAGACCTCTCCTGTACGGTACACATTTGCCAGAATCTCATCAAATCCTTGCTTTGCCAAATCCGGTAAAACTGAAAACAATGATTTCCCGATTACACTGCGGTCCTGGCCCCACTGTTCCAAGATGGCATTGTTGGCGATTTCGATGATCATTTCTTCGCCTTTAAAACTGGCGATCATAAAAGGGGAGGAATGGATCAATTCACGGTATCGGTTTTCACTCTCTTCTACTTTTTTCCGCATCAAGACCTGATCTGTAATGTCATCTACCAAAGCCATCACACCTGTGATCTTCCCTTCTCCATCGCGCATGGCTTCATAGATCAGCTTGATGTAAATGTTTTCAATTTTACCTCCCCTCATGTGAGTAATTGGCAATTCTGAGGCAATGAAGGGTTTTCCGGTTTCCAACACGTTTTTTAGTCGTTCTTCAAATCCCTGGTCTTTAAAAACAGGCATCGACTCAAAAACTGGTTTGTTGAGCACCTGTTCAACCTTTTTTCCCAAAAATTTGATCATTGCCTCATTTGCAAATTCGATGACATAATCTATTCCCCTAAAAATACAGATAGCCACTGGAGCTTGTTGGAAAAGATTCTTCAAATGCTGATCTGCCAATTGGAGGGTACGTTTTATTTTAAGCTGGGCCTTCATCCGCACGATCAGCTCTTTTGCCGAAAAAGGTTTGGTGATAAAGTCATTCGCTCCAATGTCGATGCCTTGGATTTTGGAATCCTCACCTGCACGCGCAGAAAGCAGAATGACCGGAATATGGGCAGTTTTTGGATTTTCTTTAATTTCCTTTAGGAGTTGAATCCCTTCCTTGATCGGCATCATGATGTCAGACAAGATAATGTCTGGATGGCTCTGCGCTATTTTTTCGAGTGCCACTTTTCCGTTTTCAGCAGTGTGCACCCTAAACTCCGACTCAAGAATTTTTTCCAGATATGAAAGCATATCTGCATTGTCGTCCACAATCAAGACCGACTCAAGGCTATCTTCTTCAAAAATCCCCGCCGGGTAAACCGCAGAGGTGTTTTTCACCATTTTCTCTTCCAATAGGATGCGGGACTCCTCAAAAAAACCAAGTGAAGGCTTTTCCAAATTGATCGTGTGGGCGCGGTAGATCTGATCTTCTGGCAAATGTTCTTTTCCTGTGGGAATGGAAATGGTGAAAGTGCTTCCTTTGTGTAAAATGCTTTCTACCTGAATGGTGCCACCGTGTATGTGCACAAGTTCCTTGATCATGGCAAGGCCAAGTCCAGAACCTTCGTGGCTCCTGCCCAAACTGTTTTGAACCCGAAAGAATCGATCGAAAATGTTTTCCAGCTCATGCTTCGGGATACCGATTCCAGAATCGCTTACCTTGATTTTTATTTGCCTACTTTCTACATAGGCATCCACTTGAATTGTTCCGGTTAAGGTGTTTTTAAGCGCATTGGATAGAAGATTGAATACAATTTTCTCCCACATTTCCTTGTCCAAAAATACAGGATCGGTTATGGGGTCTAAATTGACAATAAACTGGAGGCCTTCATTTTCGATGACAGACCGAAAGGTACTTGCCAGGTTTTTGGTGAACAATCCAATGTCCACCTGCTCGAAATTGGCTTTCTGACGGCCACTTTGAATGAGGCTAAAGTCGAGTAGATTGTTGACCAGTTTCAATAAGCGAAGCGCATTCCGATGAGTGGTCTTTAAGCTTTCGAGATGTTCTGGACTGAGTTGGTTTTTTGAACTATTGATGATGGTTTCCAAAGGGCCCAGGATCAAGGTCAATGGCGTTCGGAACTCATGGCTGATGTTGTTGAAAAAAGCGGTCTTTGCGATGTCAATTTCGGCAAGTGTTGCGGCTCGTTTGCGCTCATCTTCTATAATGGAAGCAGTAGCTACAGATGAGGAAATTTGGGAGCAAAGCAAGTCAAAAAAGCTTTTGTAATTTCCATCGAAGCGCAATCGCGAACTGATCCCCAAAACAATAAAGCCTGTCAATTCATTTGGTTTGTTGCTGCGCAGAGGAATGATGGCGGCACTTTTGGGAGCATCTGTCCAAGGTCCTTGAGGGATATCTTCAAAACAATCTTGCAAATCTTCCTTTAAATATTGTTTTTTGGCCTGAAGGACTATGGCCAAATTCCACTTTTCACAATCGGACGCACTTCCGATTTCAATCAAAAATGGACTGATTTCTTCACCCATTCCAATCCCGGCTGTAGCGACGAGCCTGGCTTCGGATTTTCCTGCCTTGAGCAAATAGATCAAGGCAAAAGGAATGTCTTTGGGGAAATTGACAATATTGGCAGCTGCGATGACACAGGCCTCTTCAGCGAGCCGCGCTTTGTTGGCGTTTGCCGCCACGTCCCTGAGCAACATCATCCTTCGCTCACTAATAACCTGCAATCCGATTTCATGGACCGTACCGATTACACCCCCCACACCATTTGGCGCAGTAAGGTCCGGTATGGGGCTGTAAGAGACCGCAAAGTGGGTTTCTTCCATGAAGTTGTTCCTGTTTATTTCCAACATCATGTCCTCTATCCAAGTAGACGGACCTCCGTTCAAAGGGGTTTCTACATGGTTTTTGACCACTTCCCAGACTTCTTTCCAGCATTCTCGCGCACTTTGTCCCAAGGCTTTTGGGTGTTTGATCCCTAGAATGTCAATGTAGGCGTCATTGTAAAACTGAATCAATTCTTTTCCCCACCACAATGCCATTGGGAAGCGGTTGGTAAGTACGATATTGAGGGTGTTTTGTAAGCTGACAGGCCAATTTTCAGGGTTTCCAAGCAGTGTTTTTCCCCAATCGAAATTTCGGATCAATTTACCCATTTCACCCCCTTTCATGTGGGATTCAAAAGGGTCAGATGGGTCTTTAGCCATATAAAGAGTTTTAAAAAGAGTGTCTTGGACAAAAAAAGATTTAAATTTCCTCTATCGGGAGGCGATTTTTGTTTTTCAAATTCTTAAAATGAGAAGGCGACAGGCCTGTCATTTTCTTAAATTGATTGGACAAATGGGCAACACTGCTGTAATTCATTTTATAGGCAATTTCCGTCATGTTCAATTCCCCGTAAATGATCAGTTCCTTGATTCGCTCTATTTTATGGCTGATGATAAACTGCTGAATGGTGATCCCCTTTACCTCAGAGAATACATTGGAGAGATAGTTGTAATCGTACTTTAGTTTTTCACTGAGATAATCTGAATAATTCGTTTTTAAGGGCTCTTCGGAATGATGAATCGTTTTGATGATTTCATTGATGATCCTCTCAATCAGAACCGCCCGCTTGTCATCCATTAACTCAAGTCCAGATTGGAGTAATCCCACTTTCAATTTTTCATGTTGTTCTTTTGTGAGCGTCTCCATGATTTCTACTTCACCCAATTCCACCACCATAAAATGAAGGCCAAGATTTCTCAATTCTTGTTTTACCGCCAATTTGCAGCGGGTACTGACCATATATTTAATGTAAATTTTCAATAGATTTTGACTGGGTTAAGACTTTGAAATAAGAAGAAATTTTCAACCGGATAAATTATTTGATTTTCATCAAAGCTTTCAAAAATCACTTATTTTGAAGGTTTTTAAGAGTGATTTTAATGCAGTGGTGAGTTTTTAGTAATAGTTTTTGTTTTAGAAGTTTTCAAAATGAAAATGATAGGTGATCATTCGCAATCAGTAGCCCTCTGGATGCTCCATGATTTATAGAACAGTGGTGTTTGGTATCCAATTTACGAAGTCATTGCAAATTCTTTACCAAGAAATTAAAAATAGCGAAGTTTTCTTTCGTGACGAAAAAAATCATTCTATTGGATCAAATCAAACAACATCTAAACAGGGTAAGGAAAAATTACCCTGTTTTCTTTTTGAAAGTGTGTTATTTTCATTGAAAACTGGATTTCCCACGACAAATCCGGTCCGTTTTCAATTGTTAATAGGAACTTGTTTTACGACTTTGGATATTTTCTGTTTTGAACAACAAAATCAACTGCTGACTTGATGTTTTTTATTTTTCCTCGACCATTATTGTTGTTTCCGGCACCACGGCCACAGCGATCTCTGTTGGTGCCACTTTCCCAGAGTACATCTTGGCGTAGGTGGCTGTAAATTCAGCACCAAAAAATAAAATCATTGCGGAGTAGGATACCCATAGCAGGATCAGGATTACTGTGCCTGCAGCCCCATATACGGATCCGGGGGAAGCGGTAATGAAATAGAATTCCAATGCGGTCTTGCCTAGGGTAAATAACAAGCCTGTCACCAGTGAACCCAGCCAAACATGTTTCCATTTGATCTTTGCATCCGGCAAAATCTTGAACATCAAGCCGAATAGCGTTGAGATGATCAACAATGAGAAAAGGAAATTAAAGATACCGAAAATAACAAAAAGAGAACCCGAAGTATCCATTTGGATCCAGTTGCTCATGGAGGCAAGGGCTGTCGACACCACAAGTGATATCAGCAGCAAAAAAGCAATTGCCAAAATCAAACCGAATGAAAACACCCTGGATTTAAGGTAAAGGATGATTCCTTTTTGCGGAACGGCTTCCACTTTCCATATCAAATTGAAGGTCTTTTGCATTTCTACAAATACGCCTGTGGCCCCTACAAACAAAATCAAGACCCCTACAATAGACCCAATCAGGGTTGCATTGTCCTTGGAAATATTGCCTATCATCTCACCGATCTGATTGGCTGTGTCCACGCCCATCGTTCCGGAGATCTGGGCAGTGATGTTTTTTGTTATGGTTTCCTTCTCAAAAAAATATCCAGTGATGGCAGTCACCAACACCAATAACCCGGGAATGCTGAATACCGCATAATAGGCAACGACTGCACTTTGGCGGAAGGGATCTTTTTCATTCCACTCCTTAAAAGTTGTTAAAAACAACTTACCCAGATTATTGACTTTTAATTTCATTCGGCAATTGTTGGTTGAATTCAATCCACAAAAATAGAAATTAAAAAGTGGAAAAAGCCTACAGGTTTTTCCACTTTTTATATTGGCATCTCAAAGAAATATAGGGATTTAGGAAGTTGAATCCCTAAGATCCCTTACGGTGTCATGATCCGCTTTGATTTTTAAATATTGTTTCTTGACAAGAGACTCCAGATCCAAGTCCAAATGCGCTACATCATCCTTCAAAGCATCTCTATAAGCTTTCACTGCAGCATCTTCTCCAAACTCGCAAGAGTTCAGGATTGCTTTTAAGTCATTTCCCGTCAATGCTGCTTTCACATCCATCCAGACCCTAAAAAATTTACCGGTTACCCTAGTGCCTTCTTCAGGTTCTCCACCGAGTTTGGTGACTTCCCTCCTCAGTTCTGAATTGCATTCGTGACTTGTGTTGGCAAGTTTTGCAAACAATGCCTTCAAATCCCCCTGTTCTGTCTCTTTGGCGGCAGTTTCGTATCCCTCGATTCTGTCGTTGTTGATTTCAATAAGATTGTTCAAAACGGTAATTGATTTTTTAGGATCCATTTTTTCTAGTTTTAGTACATTACAAAATTGCTCATGTTTATTCTTAATATATTACACAATTACACATTTTGATTACATAAAAATCAGGTGAGAATTTGATTTGTTATTGAAAAAATATCCGGTTTTGGATTTCAAATCAATGATTTTAAAGGTATCTTGTCATAAATGACGTCCCCACCTAAATGGAAAATTTTTCTTTTACCGGCTTATCCGACGAAGAGGTAATCGCCAATAGAAATGAATTTGGCACCAATAAATTAACTTCAGAGCAAAAGAGTCCATTTTTGGAAGTTTTAAAGGAAGTCATAGCGGAGCCGTTATTCATTATTTTGGTGCTAGCCGCCACGCTTTATTTTTTATTGGGGGAATACAGTGAGGGAATTATTATGTTGGTTGCTTTGACCTTGGTGGCCGGGATCTCCCTGTTTCAGGAAAACAAAAGCCGAAATGCTGTCGAGACGCTCAAAAAACTGTCGAGTCCCGAGGCCAAAGTGCTCAGAAACGGTATTCTACGCAGCCTTCCTGCCGAAGAATTGGTGGTCAATGACGTCATTTTGATCGAGGATGGTGATTTGGTTCCGGTAGATGCTTCGGTCTTGGAGCCACACGATTTTTCTGTCAATGAAAGCATGCTTACGGGCGAATCCCTGCCCGTGACCAAAGAGGCCGGTTCCGGAAAGGACATGGTTTTTCAGGGGACTTTGGTGATGACGGGGAATTGTATCGCCAAGGTAACCGCCATTGGTCAGGAAACCGCTTTGGGCAAAATTGGCAGAAGTCTTCAGGAAATAGAAATCACCAAGACACCCTTACAAATTCAGATCAAGAATTTTGTCCGGTCCATGGTCGGATTTGGAGCGATTGCTTTTCTCTTGGTTTGGGGGATCAACTATTACTTGTCACAGAGTATTTTCGATAGTTTGTTGCAGGGGCTGACATTGGCCATGTCCATTTTGCCGGAAGAAATCCCAGTGGCTTTCAGTACTTTTATGGCATTGGGTGCCTATCACTTGTATAAAAAGAAGGTCATCACCAGAAGTCCCCATACCGTGGAAACTTTGGGCGCGGCCACTGTGATATGCGCGGACAAGACAGGGACACTCACCGAAAACAGGATGGAGCTGTCCGCCATTTATCAATGGGAAGGGGACAAGACAATTGATTTTACCCATAACCCTTTTTCTTATGGCGAGGTGCTGGAATATGGAGTCTGGGCCTCGGAGATCAATCCATTTGACCCGATGGAAAAATCCCTCCATCAAGTTTATGGACAAGTATGTCCTGTGGATGAAAGGCCGGACTCGGTGATGATCCATGAGTATCCCTTGGAGGGAAAACCACCAGTGATGACCCATGTTTTTCGAAAAAAATCTGGAGAAGTAATCCTCTCCGTCAAGGGAAGCGTGGAGGGCGTTTTGAACCAGACAAGTTTGAATGGGGATGAAAAAAAACTTATTTTAGATAAGGCAGAGGCCTTTGCAACCAAAGGTTTTCGGGTACTTGCCGTCGGCAAATCCGAGCATGATCCTGCCCATCTTCCCAAAAGTCAGTTTGATCTTGATTTTCTTTTTTTGGGGCTTTTGGCTTTTTATGACCCGCCCAAACCCAACATAGGACAAGTGCTTAAGTCGTTTTACCAAGCAGGGATCAAAGTCAAAATGATCACCGGAGACCATGCCCAGACTGCCCTTGCGATAGCCAAACAGGTTGGCTTGAAAAATGGAGGAGCGGCGATGACAGGGGAGGAGGTCATGAAAATTGAGTTCGAGGAGCTTTCAGAAAAAGTCAAGGAAATCAATGTTTTTTCGAGGATGTTTCCCGAGGCCAAGCTTAAAATCATCGAAGCACTCAAGGCCAATGGAGAAATCGTCGCCATGACTGGCGATGGGGTCAATGATGGGCCAGCCCTGAAATCTGCTCATATTGGCGTTGCCATGGGCATGCGGGGAAGCGAATTGGCGAAAAAAGCAGCAGCATTGATTTTGATGGATGATGATCTTGGGCACATGACCGATGCAGTGGCATTGGGTCGGCGGATTTATGAAAACCTGAAAAAAGCCATCCAGTACATCATCTCCATCCACATTCCGATCATCTTGATCGTGGCGATTCCCTTGGTCTTGTTTTGGAAATACACGAATATCTTTTCCCCCATCCATGTGATTTTTTTGGAGTTGATCATGGGGCCGACCTGCTCCATTGTGTTCGAAAACGAACCGATAGAAGCCAATTCCATGCAAAAGCCACCCCGAAAAATGAGCGATACCTTTTTTTCCTGGAAGGAGCTTTCGCTGAGTGTTTTTCAAGGCTTGGCCATCACGTTGGGATGTTTGGGCATTGGTTTTTATTTCATGGACCATGGGCACAGCGAATCCATGGTGCGTACCGTGATTTATACGACCTTGATTTTCAGTAATTTGTTTTTGACATTGGTCAACAGGTCTTTTTACTATTCCATTTTTTATACGCTTCGCTATCCCAATCGATTGATCCCCATTGTGTTGTTGGCGTCTCTCTTGGTACTGGCGCTATCCATCACCTTTCCACCTGTCAGGGAGGTCTTCGACTTTGAATTGATTTCAATGGGGCAGGTGCTGATGGCATTGGCGGTGGCTTTCCTGTCGGTCATTTGGGTGGAAATTTTGAAGTTTTGGAAAAGAAAAAAGGGCTCTGCTGCTGAAAAAGCCCTTCCTTGATCGACTTTTTTTCCTTGATGGATTGTTTGCACCTCTTCTGGTTTTCCTGGATAATTTGTCAGGGTTCGATTCGCTTTTTAACCCTAACAATGCTTTAGACTTCCTAATGGGAGTTGAAACCGAAAGAAAATCAGACTATTGGGAGACTAATTCCTGACACCAATAGGATGAAGTCAAAAATAATCAACAACTAATTAAATATTAGATAATTAACATTTTGATTAAGTTCGTGTTGCACCCTATGGGTTTGATGGAAGAGATGATCAAAATCATAAGAAAATACGTTTGATATATCGTAAATTAGACTGAAGTTTTTAGCATTTAAGGTGTTCAGTTGATTCGATTTTATTTTCCACAAAACATACTTTCAAATGAAAAAGAAAAGAAAAGTCACAAATACAAAAGGGATGGGCAAATCCCCAGATACTCCCTCAACTGAAGTTGAAAAAACCGAATTTCCCGGCTATCCAAGATACCCTGCGGTGGAGGATATTTATATTCAATACAAGGAAGAGATGGACATCGATCCAGAAAGGCCGACCCGAATGAAGGTTCCCATGGAAATTGAGGATCGTCGAAAAAAGAAAGATTTTGAAGACGAACCATATGGAGGAGACTTGGATATCCCCGGTGCCGAATTGGATGATGATATGGAGGATATCGGCAGTGAGGATGAGGAGAACAACTATTACAGTCTTGGCGGTGAAAATCACAATGACCTCGAAGAGAACTGATGCGATCGATGATGAAATGGCCGGTCAGTTCCTGACCATGCAGATAGGATACTCTGGACAATGAACAAATTACTGTGGCGAGAGTTAGCTATTGTCTGCAGGAAATGGTTTTGATTGCTTTTTTAGGTGTTTTTTAAGACAATTGAATTTAGAATTGTTTCAAACAGCTGTTTATGAAATCAAAAGTAGTTTCCCTGATCGTGGCCCATCGGGTGGATGAATCCTTGTGGACGGTGGGAATGATCTTGGATCGTTCTGAAAGGAATTGTTTTGTCATCAGTCTTTGTCGGGAAAATGACACGGATCCGGTCCTCTGGACATGCTACATTTGAATGGACAATGCATAAAAAGGGATTTATTCCCGATACAACAGGGGTTAAACCCGAAATATCCAATTGGTTTCTCAATAGGTGTTGAAACCGCAAGAAAATCAAACCATTTGGGGAATAAGGCATTGAGCCAAAATGGGGGAGTCATGAACTGTAGACAAGCGACAGATTTTGAATCGTTTTTAGGGTGGGATGGGATTGCATACAAGGAATTTAAAATTTCAGGATAAATTCCTGTAGGTTTTCCGCCCTGTTGAGGTTGAGTTTTTTGCGAAGTCGGTAGCGTGCGATTTCGATGCCTCGCGTGGAAATGTTCATCAAATGGGCGATTTCCTTGGAAGAAAGGTTCATTCTCAGGTAGGCACTCAATTTTATTTCCTGAGGACTGAGGTCTTCGAATTGATTCTTGAACCTGTTGACGAAATCTCCATGCACTTGGTCAAAATGGATTTCGAACTGCTCCCAATCGTTGTCGCCAGCCATATTTTTGTCAATGCTTTGGATGACTTTTTGGAGTTCGTTTTTCACCTCCTGGTTTTTGCTTTTCTTGACCACGGTGGCGACATGGTCTTTGACATGGTCGATGAATCCGTTCTTGTTGATCAGGTGCATCGTAGCGGAAGCCAGTTCTTTGTTTTTACTCTTGATTTCAGCGTGCAGCTGTTCATTTTTCAGTCTTTCAATCTCTTCATGGGAGTCTTTGAGCGCAGTTTCTTTTTGCTCTATCACCTCCCTTTGGATTGAGGTGATTTTTGCGGTTTTTTTCTGGAATTTTTTATCCATTCGTTTTTGGAACAAAACCAATAGTCCTCCTACCAAAAGAACATAAGTCAAGTAAGCAAGAATCGACCTGTACCAAGGCGCTTGGATGCTGAAAGAATACCTGTCTTCTTCACCGATCTGACCATAGATGTTTTTGCTTTTGACATGGAAGGTATACGCTCCTTCCCGTAGGTTGGTATATCCTCTATCCCGTTTGGTGGTCCATTCCCCGAAGTCTTTTTCCAAACCCTCCAACCAAAATTGAAATTGCGTGGTGTTTTCATTGTTGGGTATGGGGTTGCTGAATTCAAACCTGATGTTTCTAGCCGAATAGGGGATGGAGATGTTTTCTTTTTCCAATTCCTCGGAGGATCCCGTTCCTTTTTTAGGATAACTTCCGTGGGAAATCAATGAATCCGTAGCACCGGTCAGGTAGACCGATCTGATCATGGTGGGGAAAGTAGGCGTGTTTTGGTTGTTGTTGTCGAGGCGATACCAGATAAAACCTTCTTTGGCGGCAAATAGAATTTCATTGGCTTTGATCGGGGAGATGTTTTGGAGATCATCATTCAACAAAGGGATGATTTTATTGAAGATCTGATGTTTTTTGAGGTAGGTCCCATTGATTTGTTTTTCCAAAACACCGACCTCCCCTTCCCCGATATAAAAAACATTGCCCAATGGATCTTCGATGATACTGGTGAGCAGAAAGTCTTGGGGAAAGTACTGTGAGAAAAAAGGGTCTTTTTCAAAGCGGTCCGTCTGAGGGTCAAAGGAATACATTCCATACTCGGTGGTGAAAATCAACCTATTGTTGATCTTGTAAACGCTTATCAATAAATTGGTGGGCAGTCCGGCCTCTGTCCCGTAATACGAGACTTCCACGGCGTCCAATGTTGCATTTAATTTTAATTTATAGACGCCTTTATAACCATGGGTCATCCAAATGTGGCCATCGTTGTCCTGCTCAATTAGCCTGGAGGATTCGTTGAAGCCCTTTATTTTTCGGACAAATTTGAGTTTGTCATCCTTGAATTCGAAGAGTACCAGTCCATTGTAGCTTCCTCCTATGACCATATTGTGATGGTCCCGCAAAGGTTGTAATTTCCAGATCCCTGTCACGCCATCAATTGATTTGGCTTGCCCGTCGATGATTTCATAGGCGCCATCATTATGGCCTAGAAAAAGCTTGTTGTGGATTTCGGAAATCGAATATACCTGGCCTGAGGAATGCTCAATCTTTTGGATTTGGCTAGCGGTGTTTCCATTCATTTGCTGAACAGCTAAGCCATTGTTGGTGCCGTAATAGAGTTTTCCATCGAAAAAATCAGCATCATATCCACTTCCGGAAAGCCCCGAATATTGATCGATTTCCCTAAATGGCAAACTGAGTTCAATCAAAGAAATGCCATTGTTGTGGCCCACCCATAGATTACCGGAAATATCCTCGAA
The DNA here is from genome assembly GCF_030656585.1 of Rhodonellum sp. Classification (NCBI taxonomy): domain Bacteria; kingdom Pseudomonadati; phylum Bacteroidota; class Cytophagia; order Cytophagales; family Cytophagaceae; genus Rhodonellum; species Rhodonellum sp. Next base: position 44,468 of record NZ_JAUSPP010000053.1, on the reverse strand, counting down.
TAGGGAAAGTACAGCCTTGTTTTGAAGTCCGGGATTGTTGTTCATCTTCAAGATGATTTCCCCGTTTTCATTCAGGATGAAAATCCCATCACTTTGGGTGCCGATGGCAATGTTTCCATTTTTCAGCCGAATGGCCTTGTTGATCCTTGTCTTATTGCTGAGTTCGGTTTGCCATGGGAGCATTCCCACCGAGTTGAGTCTGAAGATTCCCTGATCCCTTGTAAAGAACAGTTTCTGGTTGCTGGCGAAGGAAATGATTCCCACGATCAGGTTGTTTCCCAGTGACTTTCCAAAATCCAACGGCTCCAATTTGTTTTTTTCTATCAGCTGCAATCCGCTGTCCAATTGATTCAAAAAGAGCTGATTGTTTGTAGAATGGAAACTTTCGAACGCCGGATTTCCTGAAATGATGTTGAGCAGTTGATGGTCTTTTGAGAAAACGAATACATTCTCCAGTGTGAAAAAATAGACCCGATCATGCAGGAGTTGTATTTTCCAGATTTCCTCCAAGTTACGGTTGGCTTCCGGAAGCTGATCCAAGAGGGAATGAAAACGTAAAATACCTGTCTGATCTGCCTGAAAATACCCGAATTCGCCCTGTCCACTGGTGTATATAATTCCACGCTCATCCAAGAGCACATCCCTAACCTTGGTGCTGTTGGGCAGAGGATACCTTCTCCAACCGGCGCCATCGTATTCCAGTAGTCCAAAATTATTGGCCACATAAATGAGCCCTGAAGAACTCTGCGTGATGGCAAAATTCTGCGTTCCTCCATTGTAATCTTTGCTGGAGTAGTATTTAGAGAAAGGCAATCCTGGAGTCTGACCAAGACATTCGTTTAAACTCAGAAAGGACAAAAGGAGAATGAATCGGTACAGCATTTTGGGTGGAATCAAGGGTATTTTTTTTCAATATAATAAATTCCTTTGTTGTGTTAGAAAAATAGGTTTGAAGTAATAAATAAAGAATTTAAAAACATGCGAAATTTCCCTTTAAATGGCTTATTAAGGTGTGCTTGTTGTGTTTTTGTGAAATTGAATTTTGGTCCTTGATGTATTAATGTTGTATTGGTTTTTTTTGATGTGATTTACCTTATGTCGTGTTTTATGTCAGTTAATAATTAACCCCAAAAATTTAAATATGAAAAAACTTTTATGGTTGTGTTGTGTCATGGTCCTCAATTATTCCCTCATGGCGCAATCGATTTCGATCACAGGAAAAATAACCGGGTCTGATGGCGAACCCATTCCCGGAGTCAGTGTATTAAAGGTAGGTTCCACAGTTGGAACAATTTCAAATTTGGATGGCATTTACTCCATTTTAGCAGCGGAAGGCGATCGTCTCCAATTCAGTTTTATCGGCTTCAAATCCCAAACACTCAATGTGGGAAACAACCGAACCATCAACCTCATCCTTGACGAAGAAATTACTTCACTGAATGAGGTCGTGGTCATCGGGTATGGGACGGCCACCAAAAAGGAGCTGACTGGAGCCACTTCACAGGTAAAAGGAGATGCAATCAAAAAGATGAACATGCCTAGGGTAGATCAGGCCTTACAGGGTCAGATTTCAGGGGTTAACATCTCGACCAACTCAGGTGCTCCCGGGGGAACTTCCAATATCAGAATCAGGGGAATCGGTACTTTTGGGGACAATGATCCTTTGATTTTGGTCGACGGTGTGATTTATGATGCCGCAGGTTTGAATGCATTGAATCCCAGTGATATTGAATCGGTCAATGTACTGAAGGATGGAACGGCAGGTATTTATGGTGTCAGGGCAGCAAACGGTGTCATTCTAATCGAAACAAGAAAGGGAGCCCTAAATTCCAAACCGACTTTGGATTTTAGTGCATATTATGGTGTACAACAAACCGCCAGACAATTGGACTTATTGAATGCCCGAGAATATGCGATCCTCAAGAATGAGGCTTTCGCTGCAGGTGGTCAGCAGGCTCCATTCAACAACACCAACATTGGTGAAGGAACGGATTGGCAGCGGGCGGTTTTTCAAGAAGCGCCTATCCAAGAATACAACATGACCGTCACAGGGGGTTCTGCCAAGACATCCTACTCCATTGGTGCTTCCTATTTTGCCCAAGAGGGAATTGTGGGTGGTCCCAAAGCAAATTTCGAACGCTATAGCGCCAGGGTGAATTTCACCACGGAAATCGCTCCGAAATTGACGTTGTCGAACGTTCTATTGTTTACCCGTGAAGAAAGCAGTGGTATCGCACAGGGAGGCATTGGATCCGTGCTTTACAATGCCATCAATGCATACCCAACCGAATCTGTTTTTACCGACGGGAGGTATTCTTACCTCGCCAATGTCAATGACATCATCAATCCCGTTGCTCAGATCGAAAACACCTATAACAATGCATGGGTGAACAAACTCGTCGGGAAAGAAGAGCTTTCTTATAAGATCAACAATCAGTTTACACTTGTAGGAAGAGCCGGATACAATTATGCATTGGTGGACAGCAAGTCTTTCAATCCCTTGGTTTGGTACGGTGCCGGCAAATTTGCCAACAGTGCCCGAAACGCCAATTTGGATCCAGTGATCTTGAATCTTGGCGGATTGGAAATTGAAAGAGGAGCGAGTGTAAGCGAAGGCAGAAATACCTTTTTGGATTATAACCTTGAAGCTTTCATGAACTACAATGAAACCTTCAATGAAGTCCATAGAGTCAAAGGAACTGCGGGTGTCTCCTATGTAGGTAACAGAAGCCTTGGCCTCAACGGAATAGGCTTCAATATCCCCAACAATTCACTGGATTTGGCTGATATCTCCGCCAATCAAGCGGGTGGTGGGTATCTGAACAATGTTGGTTCCTTCCAATCCCGACAAAGGTTGACATCGGTATTCTTAAGGACGGAATACGATTACAAGCAGCGTTATTTTATTTCCGGAATCGTCAGAAGGGATGGATCCACAAATTTTGGTGAAAACAACAGAATTGGTTACTTCCCCTCTATTTCCGGAGCATGGATACTTTCCGAAGAGGATTTTTTCGGATCCAGTGCTGTTGATTTTCTGAAATTCAGAGCCAGTTTTGGTTTGTCTGGAAATGATCAGATTGGACTGTTTCGCTACAGAGGATTGCTCAACGGGGAGGCTACTTATGTATTCAACAATGCATTGGTCAACGGAGCTGCAATCGGCGCCACAAGCAATCCGGATTTGAAGTGGGAGACCACACGACAGACAAATTTGGGCCTGGATCTTACTCTTTTTGGAAAGGTGGATTTCACGGCCAACTATTTCATCAAAAACACTCAGGATCTTCTTTTTCAGCCTGAAGTTTCTGCTTTGCTCGGTTCATACGGCGCTGGGGGATCGGCTCCGGTGATTAATGCGGGCAATGTATCCAACAAAGGTCTGGAACTTGAATTGAGTTACGGAACGCAAAGAACTTCCGGGGTCAATTTCAGGATGGATTACAATGTGACATTCTTGAAAAATGAGGTGACCAAAGTTCCCGATGGATTTGATTTTATCCCAGGAGCTGGTTTCAGCGTCGGAGGAAATGTGGCTACCAGATTTGAGAAAGGCTTTCCAATCGGATATTTTATCGGCTATAAAACAGATGGAATCTTCCAGACTGCGGAGGAAATCGCTTCCAGTCCGGTCGCTCAGCCCGGTGCACAGCCTGGGGACTTGAGATTTGTGGATCAAAACGGCGATGGTGTGATCAGCTTTGGTGATGATTCGGACAGGACCATGATTGGTTCTCCTATTCCAAACGTAGTGATGGGATTTAATTTTTCCGTGGATTTAAAGGGTTTTGACCTTTCGGCCAATGTTTTTGCCGCACTGGGTCAAGACATCATCCGGAATTACGAAAGACAGCAGCCCTTCGCCAATCAACTGACTTACAACCTCGACAGATGGACGGGTCCGGGATCCTCCAATGAAATCCCAAGATTGACCACAGGATCAACAAGGAACAATGTGTTCTCGGATCTTTATGTGGAAGATGGCTCATTTATCAGGCTGAGAAACTTACAGCTTGGTTACACTTTGCCAAAGACTTTGAGTGAGAATTTGAGAATCGGCTCCTTGAGGGTCTATATCGCCGCCAATAATTTGGTGACACTGACCAAATACCTTGGTTTTGATCCTGATGTGGGGTCTGGGAATCCATTGTTTGCAGGTGTTGATGGAGGAATCTATCCACAGGCGAAAACGATCATGGGAGGTTTAAACGTTAGATTTTAATCATTATGAAATATATATATACTGCGTTACTGGTTGCAATGGGAATGTTGGTTTCCTGTGACCAATTGCTTGATATCGAGCCGGAATTCACCCAGGATGCGGAGAATTTCTTCAACACTCCGCAGGATTACGATCGGGCTTTGATCGGAGCATACGATTTGTTACAAACTTCCTACCTCCAAATCTGGATTGGCGAAATCGCCTCTGACAATTCAATAGCGGGTGGTGAAAGTGTGAATGATTCTCAAGGATTGCACGAGATCGAAAGCATGACACATGGCGGAGTCAATGCGGAATTGAGGAACGTAATGCGCTTCAATTATGCCGGGATCGCAAGAGCGAACTATATCTTTGAAAATCGGGACAAGATCCAATTTGAAGGGAAAGATCAGATTTTGGCACAAGCTGCATTTTTGCGTGCCTACTATCATTTTACTCTGGTCACTTACTTTGGGGATATTCCATTGGTGGTGGACAAAAGGTTGGCGCTTTCTGAGGTGACTTCCAGTCAAAGAACGCCAAAGGCCCAAGTGTACGCGCAGATTGAAAAGGATTTGAGGGTAGCCGTTGAAACGCTTCCCTGGACAAATCCTGAAATCGGCAGAATCACCAAAGGTGCTGCGATGGCGCTTTTGGGCAAAGTACTGCTTTACCAGAATAAAAATTCAGAATCTGCTCAGGTTTTGGGTGATTTGATCACCAACAATCAGGCAGGTTACGGTTTGTTCAGCGATTTTAGTTCTTTGTTTTACACGGCCAACGACAACATCAATGAAGACGTTTTTACCGTCCAATACTCAGGTTTGGAAGGTGGAGGCTATGATTGTTTCGTTTGCCTGGAAGGAAACCTTGCCGTGGGATTTCATGGAATCCGATTGTACAATGGCCCTTTTTACGGAGATGGAAACAGCTACAATCTCCCTACCAGAAACCTTTACAATGCTTTTGCCGCCAACGATCCAAGAAGAGATGCAACGGTTTTGGATATTGATGCATTTATCGCCCGTCAGCCCAATTCAGATCAAATTTCCTATGCAGTAGGAGGTGGTGGGCACACTGGGTATTACAATAACAAATACATAAAAAGATTGAACGAGAGAGGATTGCCGGATGATGACCTTACCAGTCCATTGAATTACAGGGCAATCCGTTTTGCAGATGTGTTGCTGATGGCTGCAGAAGCTTTCCAAAAATCCGGTGATGACGGAAGGGCAAGGACCGAACTCAATAAAGTGCGGGCAAGGGTTGGGATGCCATTGATCAACAGTTCAGGAGGCCAATTGCTGGAAGACATCTACAGAGAGAGAAGGCTTGAGCTATCGGGTGAAGGATTCAGGTTTTTTGATCTGGTCAGAACTGGAAGAGCAGCGGATATCATTGCCGGTTTTCAACCCGGTAAGCATGAATTGTTTCCAATACCACAGGTTGAAATAGATTTGGCTGGCGGAAACTGGCAACAAAATCCTGGTTATTAAATTTTAAAAAGATGAAAAAATATATAAAGTATTTCATATTGATGCTGCCCGTCGTGTTTTTGGCGGCCTGTATTGAGGAGTATTCCCTCACGGACGAAGCCCCTACGGCTGAGCAAGCTGCTTTTAATTTCCAAGCAACTGCAGATAGTGACAATATCCTGAATTTCACAGCGGACCAAGAGTTTTTCCTGATGAATTGGGACCTCGGCAACGGGGCAACTGCCACTGGTAAAACAGCCCAGGGAATCTATCCTTCAGCTGGCACCTATACGGTCACGTTGACGGTTTTTAGTAGAGGAGGAAGTGTTTCCTCAAGCCGTGAGGTAGTCATCGAAAAGACAGATCCCTTGTTGTTGGATAGACCGATTTTTAATTTCCTAACAGGTGGTGTGGAAGCTTTGAACGGCAAAACATGGGTTTTGGACTCTGCGGCTACAGGACATTTCGGGGTTGGACCTGATCCTTCACAGGCGGGAGACTTTCCGGAATATTACCAAGCCGGGCCAAATGAAAAAGCCGGTGGTGGGATGTATGATGACAGATACACCTTCGTTTTGAATAATTTTGGGTTTATTATGAAAACCAATGGCAATGTGTACATCAATGCTGCGCAGGGAAGTAATTTCTCAGGGGCGGTGGATTCTGGAGTGGGTGACTTGAGAGCGCCTTACAATCCGCCTGCCGGATTGACCTGGAACATCGTGGAAGCTGATGGAGCCTATCCGGAATTGACCATATCAAACGGGGGATTCATTGGCTATTTTGCCGGGACCAGGACATATCAGATCATCAAGATTGAAGAGAATCAGTTGTTCCTGAGATTTGTTGATCAAGCGAATGAAGGGCTTGCTTGGTATATCAGATTGATTCCTGCCGGATTCCAAAGTGGTGGTGGCAATGAGCCTGCTCCAGTACCGCAGCCAGAACCCGAGCCAACACCAGGTGAAGTCAATATTACCTTACAGAATTTGGTAGGGGCCAATCAAAAGGCTTGGAAGTTAAAGCCTGCCGTCAAGGCATTTGGAGTAGGTCCAGCACCTGGAAGTGATGCATTTTTCCCAAATGGACTGGATATATCCGCGGATAGGGCCTGTCTATTCAACGATGAGTTTATCTTCGGACAAGATGGGTTTTTTGCCTATGATGCCAAAGGAGACGTCTATGGAGAAGGTTATTTGGGAATCAGTGATGGCTGTCAGGAGGAATCCAAATTGACGGGGACTGCCGGTGCCGCCTGGGCTTCGGGAGAGCATAAATTCTCTTTTACACCGGGAACATCTTCAGCCAAACCCAAAATCACGGTGACAGGAACAGGTGCGTTTATCGTGCTTCCCAAGGCGTTTAATGGTGGTGAATATACGACTGGACCACCGCAAGCCAACAGATCTGTCACTTATGATGTTATTGGGTATGTAAATGAAGGCGATAAAGAAGAACTGACGATCACCATCGACATTACCAACAATGGAGGCGTATTCTGGACCTTTGTCCTGATCCCTGCATAAAACATCAATGATTATGTTCTACAAATTCAAAATCTTAACCATTCTCCTGCTCGGCCTTTGGGTTTCCTATGGCTGTCAGGAGGATGTGGCAGAGAATCAAGTGGTACTTCCAGAAAACCTGGCAGTATCACTGAATAAAAATCCAAATGGATCGGTGACCGTGTCCTTTTCCGCCACCAATGCGAATTTCTATAAGGTGGGTTTTGGGGTCCCTAATCAAACGCTGGAGCGGGCAATCGGAAACGAGGCGGTTTATGCGTACAGAAACCCTGGAGAATATAAAATCATTGTTCAGGCACACGTGACGGAGGAATTGTTTATCTCCAAAGAAACAGCTGTGACGATCACTGAGGAAGAACTGGGCTTGGGAATTCCCATGGACGGCTATGAAAGCCCTTTGACGTATGCCGGCTATAACCTGGTTTGGCAAGATGAGTTTTCAGGAACCAGCCTGTCCGAGGATTGGGTTTTTGAGATCGGAGACGGTTGTCCCAATCTCTGTGGTTGGGGAAACAACGAGCTGGAATATTACCGAAGGGAAAATACCGAGGTCAAAGACGGTTATCTTACCATCACGGCAAAGCAGGAGAGCGTTGGAGGTAAAAATTATACTTCTTCCAGGATCAAAACCCAAGGAAAGAAATCTTTCCAGTTTGGAAGGGTTGATATCCGAGCGGTCTTGCCAAAAGGGCAAGGCGTTTGGCCGGCCCTCTGGATGCTGGGGGATGCGATATCGACAATCTCATGGCCAGCTTGTGGTGAGATTGATATCATGGAAATGATCGGTGGAAATCCCAACGGCCGTGACAATACCGTTCACGGAACCGTCCATTGGGACAATAATGGAGCTTATGCCTATTATGGAGGAAGCACCAGTCTGCAAGAGGGGATCTTCAATGACAAGTTCCATGTTTTCTCCATTGTTTGGGATGAAAAGAAAATCGCTTGGCTATTGGATGGCGTACAATACCATGAAATAGACATCAGTCCTGCGTCCTTGGATGAATTCAGGAAATCCTTTTTCTTTATCTTCAATGTGGCAGTAGGTGGAAACTGGCCGGGAAGTCCCGATGGCAGCACAGTATTCCCACAACAGATGGTGGTGGATTATATCCGTGTGTTCCAAAAGTAAGGGTGAAGAAACAAATCTTTGAGAGTCAAAAAAGCCCCGGATTTCCGGGGCTTTTTTTTGGGATTGGGAAATGTTGATTCTATCCGTCTAAAGCATTACCAGTTCCATTCTAGCCTGAAATCGCTTGATTATCCGACTTTGTTTGTTCCTTTTGAGTTCACCTTATCGGCATTATGCGTTGATCCCAACAAAGTCTGATTTCCTTGTAGTTTCAACCCAAATAGGAAACCCAAAGGATATTTCGTGTTCAATCCTACCATTCATGTTGGTTTTGGTTTTTAATTGAGTAGTTTTTTTCGAAATTATTAGTTTGGTGATTGAAAGATATTCTATGGTTTCATATGAATTGATGTTCTGAAATTTAAGAATGGTTTTATGGGACTTGGCCAAGGATGAAAAAACAGATATTAAGGCTTTGCAAGAATACTCCCCAGTGGAGTTGATGTTTATTTTACATTTTTACAAAATTCTTAATTTTTTTGGCCTCCAAAAGATGATATTGTAAGCCCTGAGAACCTTGCTCAACTGATTTCGGTTAATGGGGACAGGTATTGTAAAAGACCCACAGAAAACCATGGTAAGATTTGTTTTTGGATTTATGATTGCGCTTGGACTGTCGCTGACGGTTTTTCTTTGGATGAACAATAAGGAATCGAAGGATGAAATCAAGTCAAGTTCTGCCATGATCCAACAACGAATCGAGAATGTGGGAAAATTGATCGTTACAGAGGGATATTTTTCAGAGGTGTTTACCTTCAAAAACTCCAAGCGCTTCTATCTCGACATGTTCAGCTCCGAAAAAAAAGCACTCGTGGTCGCCAATGCCAAGGCCACCGTGGAGTATGACCTGCGACAGATGACGTTTGAGTTGGATGAGGCCAATAAGACATTGACGGTGACCAATATTCCAGAGCCAGTCATCAATATCTACCCAGACATTGAATATTACGATGTGAAGCAAGAATATTTGAATAAGTTCGAAGCCAAGGATTACAACAAAGTAAAGGAAAGTGTCATGATCAGGTTCAGGGCTATGATCGATAAATCAAGCCTGAAGGATAATGCCAATGAGCGGTTGCAAAGTGAGCTTTTTGATCTCTTCTTTTTCACCAAGTCCATGGGTTGGACGCTGATCATCCAAAATAAGGTTATCGAAGATCGGGACCAATTGAATGAATTGAATCGATAATCGCTGCTAGGCGTAGTGTTGACTATGCCTTTCTCTCCTTAGAATTTGTAATTCGAGTAGGATGAATTTTATATCCAGGTCGTTACCTGCCTTAGCCAATGGAAATGACCTTTTGCGAAATGCTTTCCATGGTGAATCTGTTCATATTTGCGTGTAGTAGAAACTACACTCAGTGGTGGTAAAAACTACACCCAGCGGCGGATAAGTGGCGATTGGCCTGAAAAGCAAAAAGCACAACCCCGAAGGATTGCGCTTATTGCTATTTTTATCAAAGGCTTTCATCCAGCCATCAATTGAATAGCCTTGGCGCGAATTGGCTGAGATAGATTCTCCAGTTTCTCCAGATGTGTCCACCTTCACTTTCCACGTATTCGTAGGGCATCTTCATGGCGTCCAGTTTTGCGATGTACTCTTTGTTGGCATCGTATAGAAAATCCGTTTTTCCAATCGCGATCCAGTAAAGCTTGTAGCCATTGTCCATTTGTGCTTTTAAGGTTGCATCAAAATCATTGTACACTTTTCCAGTGGCATCTTCCCTCGGCATGATCGCAGCGGAGAATAGCCCCATATAATCAAAAGTATTTGGATAGTATCTGGAAATATGCAAAGTGTGGTATCCTCCCATGGACAGCCCCGCAATGGCTCGGTTGGCTTTGTCGGCCTTTACCCGATAGCTGCTTTCCACGAACTTGATGATGTCTTCAAATGCACCTTCATAGGTTCCATCCATTGTTTTTGGGATCATAAACTGCGGTTTGTAGAAGTTTTTGCTGCCTTCACCCGGTGCGCCGTCTTGGATGACGTTGCCGTTGGGCATCACCACGATCATCGGTTTTGCCTTGCCTTCCGCGATCAGATTGTCCATAATCTGAGCGGTACGGCCCAAAGCAATCCAGGCTTCTTCGTCACCACCAGCGCCGTGTAGAAGATAGAGTACCGGATATTTTTCGGTGGAATTTTCATATCCTGGAGGCGTATAGATGGTGATTCTGCGATCCATGCCCAATCCCGGAGAATCGTACCAGCGACGGGAGACTGTTCCGTGGGGGATGTCATTGGTCTTGAAAAGATCCGCATGTCCACCTCCGACGATAAAGATATTGGTCGCAGAAGCCACATCACGGATAAGAAAGGGGTTGCTTGGATCTGTAGTGGAGAATCCATCAACGATAAAAGAGTAATTGTAAAGTTCGGGTCCCAATGACTGGGTTTTGAATTCCCAAACGCCGTTTTCACCTTTGGTGAGGTTGGCCTTTCCGGGGCCGTCCATTTCGCCCATGGGAGTTTCCATTTTCATTGTGGGCAGGAAATCACCTGTCACTTGCACGGCTTTCGCATTGGGCGCGTGAATACGGAAGGTAACAGTGTTGTCCGCCAGGATTTCAGGGGAAACGATGTTTTGGGCACGGAAAAGTGCTTCCTGTGCATTGGAAGAGAATCCAAATGCCATAAGGAACAGAAGGGGTAAGAAAAGGTTTTTTTTCATTGGTTATTTTTCTATTGTCTCAAAGTGTGAAAATAGAAAAAAGGAAAATGAAAACCTAAAAATCGATCGAATGATGGTTGTCTGATGGTGCAGTAAGGTGATGTCCCAAGTCAAATGTTGGTTCATGTCAATATTGGTTCAAGTCAAATATTGGTTCAAGTCTTCAGACTTGGACCTCTGAAGCCTTACCTGGAGATTGAACCGGGTAAATTTTCAGGTGCTTTGGGACAATAAAAACCTATGTTCATCCTATTCAGGTTTCAATAAATCTCCAATTTTTTAAATTGACCAAAATCTAAAAAGCAATTGGGTCCCGGTAATTCCTGTGAATTCAAGGATTAAAATCTTGCAGCCATTCTTCACCACTAAAAAAGGGGCCGAGGGCAGGGGCTTCCGGTGGAGTATTGTCCATGACCTTGTAAATATGGATGGGTGGGGAGTTATTAAGCGGAATCCAAATTGAACCCCAAATATGCAATAGGTTTCCAAATGGGATTGAAACTGAAAGAAAATCAGACCGTCGGGAGAATAATTCCTGACACCCGTAGGCTGAAGTCAAAAATAGTCAACACCTAATTGATTATCAGTAAATTAAGATATTGAACTGAGTTCGGAATGCATAAAATGGGTTGAAGGATGAAAATGATTCAGCAAACCAACAAAACAGATGAAAATCAGAAAAAACTTGTTGAACGGTGTGCTTGTGTCAATTGCATTTCTACCAATTTAAATTACAAAATACCTATATTGAAATGAGAGGATTGATTATATTTATATGATTATCCGCAATCATACCAGTAAGGATAAATTGAAGCAATGATGAGTCGGTCAAAAAGCTTTTGACCAAAATATCTTCTGTTGAGCTTATAACAAAACTCGTCAAGATAGTTCTGCATCATCCTCTCTGTTATCATATGGTATGTTTGCAAGTGTTTCTTTAAGTTACTAATGGCAATATGAACCCATTTGAGGTTGAATCTGCCTTCATCTGTTCCAGAGATTTCTCTGACATGAACATCAATACAGTCACTCAGATCTGAGAAGGTGGTACTCTTATCTGTTTGAAGCACAGTGTTTTTGTCAATAAATTCTTTGATTAAAGCCTGTGCTGTTTTAGCCTCCAAGTTCTTTATCTTCTTCATCTTGAAATATCTACAACTCTTGTCAAGTTTGCCCGAGTCAGTATCCTCCAATACTGTTGATTCAGCCATGACAGCAACTTTAGACTGTTTTTGGCTTCCTCTGCCTCGTTTAAGCTCGCTCTTGGTTTTATTATTGACAGCCTTTCCAACAAAAGCTTCATCATATTCAACCATATCTTCCAACTTGTAGATATCATCACGTTTTCCCATTACAACCCTAATTTTATGGTACATCCTAAAAACAGGCTCGTAACGCTTTAAACCAAGTTGCCTTTGTAGCTCTGCTGCACTAAATCCCTTCTTGGTAGCAGATATGAATGTAATAGCAAGCATCCAGACACGAATTGGAAGGTTACTGTTTTCCATTACAGTCCCGCTTTTGATACTGGTTCGGAAACCACAAGAGGCGCATTGGAAAGCCTTTTTGTTTTCAAGCCAATATTGCTTGGAACATGAACACCTTTTACAGATTACTCCTTGTTGAAGTCTTTGATTCTTAATGAATTCAATACAAGATGATTCGTCTGGAAAGCGATTGATGAAGTTGATAATATTCATGGTCAAAATCGTTTATTTTGACCCAATTTATATAGATAGAATGATCACAAATAAAAATTGTCACTAACTGTCACTTTATATTTATTTGGCCACTGGTGTCATTGCGGATATACATATATATTTATTAGGATCATTGAAATCGCTGCTGTCAAATTGGATTGTTTCTTAGAAATAAAAAAAGCTAGACTAACCTAAATACACAAATTATGTACTTCAAAAAACTATTGATTTTCGTCTTATTAAGCCCGCTACTCTTTTTTTCAGGCCAAGACCATCAAAACTTCAGCGACCCGATTCAGACTGATCTCGAACAGGGGAGAGTGGAATATAGAGTTGTCGTCAAAATCATAGAAAATGAATGGCGAGTTGTCCTGGAAAATGATGAGTCGAGGAGTGATGTCACTTTGAGGAGAGGGGATCGAATCCGCTGGGTGGTCGAAGGCTCCGATGCCTCTTTTGCATTTCCCGATATGCGTATTTTTGGCCAAGAAACCAGGGAAGTAAGAGACGGCAATCCCTTGGTGATGGCCGTTTCGGCAGATAGCCCCAAAGGCACTTTTGCCTACACCGTTTTTATTCATGAATCCATGACTTATGCCCGTGGTCAATCTCCTCCAAGAATCATCATTAGGAATTGATCAAAAAAACTTGCTCAGTCAGATGTTTTCAACGGGACAGCTGAGAATTAGAAAAGATTTCTGTTTGAATTTACCAATCAAATCCGCTGAGCCTTGGCAGAAAAATGCTGAAAAATGTCAATATGGGATTCAACTTGAAAGAAATGCTTGCTGAAAAAAAAGCAATTGGTTTTCCGACCAAGGTTGATGTAAATAAATTTAATCATTCAACTTTGGGCTTCATCAGCTTTCTGATTTTTTTGGGGGCATGTCAGGAAATTGATAAAAAAGCTGATGATCGGAATCAAAATCATGACCAACGAATCAGTGTTTCCTTACCAAAAATCACTTTTTTGGACAGCCTGACAGATTCACTACAAGCCCATAAGACTTGGCTAAAAGATTTTTCCCAACCAAAGAATAGGCTTGTGCCTCAAAATCAGCAAGAGGAATACACCTATATAGACGATGAAAACCAAACCCGGACCATTTCATTTCCGCCAACACTTCAAAGGCCTTTTCTAAAGAATGAAAAGGGGGAAGCCATTTTAGATCCAGAAGGGAATCTTTATTATCTGGGTGATGGTGGGATTTCCCATTTCACCACATTTACAACTGATGATGGTTTGGGCTTGGACAATATTACCTCTTCCTTGTTGGACAGATTTGGGAATTTATGGTTTGGCACTTGGGGAGGAGGGATTTCAAAATTTGACGGCGTTTCCTTCACCAACTTTACAACTGCCCATGGGCTTTCCAACAATTTGGTGCACTGTCTCACCGAGGATGCTGCTGGTAATCTTTGGATTGGAACCGATGGAGGAGGGATATCGATATATGACGGTCATTCTTTTACAAATAAAACCAAGGACCATGGGCTGGCAAATGATGTTGTCTATGGGCTGACCAAGGACCGAAATGGAAATATCTGGATAGCAGCAGGAGATGGGGGTGCTTCAAAATTTGATGGCGAGCATTTTACGAGTTACAATCAGGAAAATGGTTTGCCGGGCAATTCCATTATAAAAATTGCAGAGGACAGCAATGGGTTCATCTGGTTTGGAACAGGGAATAATGGCATCTCAAGGTTTGATGGGAAAGCCTTTATGAATTTCAACACTGAAGATGGTTTGGCCGGGAATGCGATCAATTGTATCACCAAGGATAAGGCCGGTAATCTATGGTTTGGAACCAAAGGCGGTGGTGTATCCAAGTATCAGGAGAGTGCTGATTTAACAGGAAAGGGGACTTTCACCAACTTCAACACAGCTGATGGACTTGGGCATGATGATGTTTGGGATATTGAAGAAGACCTTCGTGGGAATTTGTGGTTTGCGACCGATGGGGCTGGGGTTTCAAAATTTGACGGGAAAAAATTCACAAATTATACCACTGCGCAAGGATTGCCCATCAATGTGGTGTACAGCATTTCAATTGATGGGGCAGGAAATCCCTGGTTTGGAACTGCGGGAGGAGGGCTTGCGCTGTACAAGGGTGCTGCATTTACCAATTTCACGGTTGATCTTGGACTTGCCAAAAACAGTGTTTATGGCATTATAGAAGACAACAATGGCAACTTATGGTTTGGCACAGATGGGGGTGGCGTGTCAAAATACGATGGCAAATCATTTACAAATTTCACTACTGAACAGGGATTTCCACATCCACTTGTCATCAGTGGCGTCAAAGACAAAAAGGGTCAACTTTGGTTTGGGACTGGTGGAGGAGGTATCGCGCTTTACAAAGAAAGCCCTGATGCTGGTAAACGCACAAGTTTTACGACTTTCAACTCCAAAAATGGCTTGAAAAACGACATCATTTATGCAATCAAAGAAGACCGATTTGGCAACCTCTGGCTAGGGACTGATGGGGCCGGTTTGATAAAATTTGATTGGAATATCCTGCCTGTGGAGCAGGCAGGCTTCACGGCATTCACCACGGACCAAGGCTTGGCCAGCAATGCTGTTTATAGCATTCTTGAAGACAGGAAAGGAAATCTATGGGTTGGCACTGGTGGAGGAGGGGTTTCCAAATTTGATGGGAAATCCTTCACCAATTTCACCACTGCGCAAGGATTGTCCAACAACATCGTCTGGAGTATTCTGGAAGACAAAGTGGGGAATCTATGGTTTGCGACCCAAGGAGGAGGTGTTTCCAGGTTCGATGGTCAATCATTCAGCACCTTCACCAAAAGAGAGGGATTGGTGGATGATACCGTTTATGATCTTTTGGAAGATGAAGTTGGGAACATTTTTATTGGGACCAACCGAGGATTTACTGTTGTTCCCGGGCAGGTCGCTGCCCTTCCCTTTGAGGAGATGAGAGGGAGTTTGGAATACTACAATACAGCATATGGCTATCCGGTCAAAGATGTAAACAAGGGCATCTACCTTGACAGCCAAGGAAATCTATGGGCAGGCAATGGGAGTGACAAAACAGGCTTGGTGAAATTTAACTACCAAGCGTTGAAAAAGAAGATAAAAAAGCCCGCCATAAAAATCAAAAACATCAGCCTTTATGAAAAACCCATCAGTTGGATTTCCCTTCAAAGAAGCTTTGATGCAGAAGAGACTGTTGATAGTTTGAAAACCTTGGCGTATATCACAGACGAAGTGAGGGTCTTTGGTAGGGTACTCAGTGCTGAAGAAAGAAAATCACAACTAAACGAATTCTCTAAAATACAATTCTCAGAAATCAAAAGATTTGAAACTTTCCCTGAAAAACTAAAGTTGCCCTACTCCCAAAATCAGATTACCATAGATTTTGGAACAGATGAATTGGTAAGACCCAATTTGATGGAGTACAGGTATATTCTAGAAGGGTACAAAAAAAGCTGGAGTCCTGTAACCAAAAACAGCAGCGCTACTTTTGGCAATATCAGGGAAGGGGATTATGTGTTTAAGGTAATCGCAAGATACACGGGACCGGCCGAATCCGCCGGAAAAGAGTGGTCGGAGGAAGCTGTATATCGATTTTCTGTTCTTCCCCCTGGGCACAGAACCTGGTGGGCTTATCTGATATATTGTGCCATTCTTTTGGTGGGCATCAAAAGGGTACATGTATTTCAAAAAAGTAAAACCATCCGTAGAGAAAGGGATCGGATCCAACAAAAGGAACTGGAGCAGGCCAAGGAAATCGAAAAGGCCTATATGGAGTTACAAAAAACCCAAGCCCAACTCGTCCAGCAAGAAAAACTCGCTTCCCTTGGACAGCTTACAGCCGGTATCGCCCACGAGATCAAGAACCCACTGAATTTTGTCAATAACTTCTCGGAAGTCAGCATAGAATTGATCGAAGAGGCGAAAGAAGAAAGAAGTAAGTGTCCGGAAGCAAGAGACGAGACTTTGGTGGATGAAATAATGGAGGATATCAAGTCCAACCTCCAAAAAATCCATGAACACGGATCCCGGGCCAATGGCATCGTGACCTCCATGCTGCAGCATTCCCGGGGAGGTTCGGGAAAAAAAGAACCCACAGACCTGAATGCCCTGGTCAAGGAATACACCAATCTGAGCTATCATGGAATGCGGGCAGGAAAGAACCCGATTTATGTCGACATAGCCTTGGATTTTGACCCTAAAATCAGCCAAGTCTTGCTGATCAAGGAGGATTTTACCAGGGTGGTGATCAATCTTTGTAACAATGCTTTTGATGCGATGAAGGAGAAGTTGAAAAGGGACGATGTACGAAGTACCAAGTACGATGATGGAGCAGTGCTTGATGAAATCTATGTGCCAAAATTAGCTGTTCGAACCAGACTTGAAAACAGGAAAATCCTGATATCCTTTGAAGACAACGGTCCCGGTATTCCCGATGAGATCAAGGACAAAATCCTACAACCTTTCTTTACCACAAAAAAAGGGACTGAAGGCACAGGACTTGGTCTGAGTATCACCAATGATATCATCAAAGCGCACGGAGGGGAGTTGAAGGTGAGAAGTGAAGTTGGGAAAGGAACGAAATTTATCATTCAATTACCCGCTTAAACCCGTTTGATGCATTTCGGACGCAATTCATTAGTATAATTAACTGATATTCAATTAAGGGTTGATTGATTTTGACTTCACCCTATTGGTGTCTGGAATTTGTATCCCAATAGTCTGATTTTCCTGCAGTTTCGATCTCATATGGAAACCTAATGCATATTTCGGGTTTAAGGTTAGCTCACCATTGTGAAAACGTGGATCCTTCAATGTAGTGGAGACAACAGATCGCGGTGACACCCATCAAGCCATTGACCGTCTTCTGGTTCTGTTGATTTTAATTTGCAGTATCAGTGCCATCACAGTGAAGGTTATTGCGATGATGACCAACAGCATTTTTATTTCCGGAAGAATATCGGCAAAACTTCCTCCATAATAGGCCACCTTTCTGAAGGCGGAAAGAAAATGCGTTACCGGTATTGTTTGGGCGATCCCATTGATAAATGGTGGGATGGCAAGGCTTGGCCAGGTAAACCCGCTAAGGACAAATGCAGGAGTAGACATCACCATTAAAAGTTCTGTTGCCTTTAACTGATTGGGAATGGCGATCGAGAACAACATGCCCACGCCTATGGAAGCGAGACTTAAGAGGCTGACCAAAACCAGCATGGGTAAGTTGAAAATATTGGCCTGTACATTAAAAAACACAAATAGGCGGCTCATTATCAACCACATCACAGGCAAGAACAATACAAACGGCATCGTCTTTAAAGCGATTAGATAAACCGAAGATTTTCCTTTTTTGACCAGTTCCCCAAAATACCCGTCTTCAAAATCCCGGGCAAATACGAGCGCCATCGCCAGAAAAATCACTTGCTGCATGATGGC
Source organism: Rhodonellum sp. (assembly GCF_030656585.1). NCBI lineage: Bacteria > Pseudomonadati > Bacteroidota > Cytophagia > Cytophagales > Cytophagaceae > Rhodonellum > Rhodonellum sp. Next base: position 26,331 of record NZ_JAUSPP010000053.1, on the reverse strand, counting down.
GCCTAACAAACCTGGCAACATAAAATCAAGGTAGTTTCCGGTCGAATTGTAAAGTTTATTGAAATTGACCTTAAAACTCTCGTACGAGGCCATGGCTACAGCTGGCGGTAAACCCTGTTTCTTAAGGCCTTCAATCTCTATCCCTGCATTGAGGGTCATCAATACCTGTTGGATGTTTTTGCTGGCAGTGTTGGCATTCAAAATATTGGCCATGTTGAGGTCTACCCTCACTTCAGGATATCTTTTTTGCAGTATATCTGCCTCAAAACCAGTAGGGAAGGTCACCACAGCGGCATACTGTTCTATGGGCATTTCTTCCATGATATTTCCTGGATTATACCGGCGGTCTTTCACAAGCAGCCCTTCACTGTCTTCAAAAGCATCAATGATCCTGTCTGTCAAGGGACTGTTGTCCTGGTCTATGATCACAATGGGTAAATTCACAACCTTGGCCTGCTGGTATACAAAGCCAAACAGCACCCCATAAAGGACCGGAGCCCCAAAAAAGATGGCGCAGAGTACACTGTTGGAAAAGATCCGTGCAAATTCTGTTTTGAGTAAATTCAAAAATTCTTTCATCGGGTTACTCTTTTAATAATATGGTGGCGTTGGTATAGAAAGTGCTTCCGGAGATATTGGAAGTTGGGATCACCTTGAGTTCATATACCGATTCTGATAAATCATAAAGCGGTGCTGTACTCGTGATGTCGGCATATTGCGGCAATTGTTTTATGGTCACAAGCCTGCCGGTGTATTCCTCTTTGGTATAGGGATTAAGCATCACCAATTCACTTCCTTCCTTGAAGCCATAGATTCTGGATTCATTTACCGTAAACCTGAAATAGAGACTGTCCTTTTTGTATCCATTGAACAGCGCATATCCGGGACCAAGCAATTCCCCTTCTTTAAGGCTGATGGTTTCGATGGTCATATTGGCAGGGGCGATAAGGTACATTTCACCCGAGGCCACAAGCACTTCTTCCCTGGCACCCCGAGCGCGGTCCAATTGTCCCTTTGCCTGGTCCAATTGTTCGGTTCTCACACTTTTGCCGGCCTCCTTGCGTCCTGCTTCCAGGGCAGCCACCTGGGCACGGGCCATTTGAAGTTTCATATTGACCTCATCCAGTTGCTGGCGGGTCACCAGGGAATCCCGGTACATATTCTCCAGCCGTGAATAGGATTCTCCGGCAAATTGCAATTCCGCTTTTGCCGCATCCAGCTTTCCTTCTATTTGTATGAGCTGTTCTGCAGTTGCACCGACATTGGCCATGTCGAGTTGCCCCTTGGCGGCTTTCATCGCTCCATCTGCCTGGATCATTTTTGCATGGATCTCGGGAATGTCCAGAAGCGCCAAAGTGTCCCCTTTTTGTACTTCATCTCCCTCAGCTACATATAGCGTATGGATGCGCCCGGGCAGTTTACTGCTCACAGAAATGGTTTCAAATTTTACTTTTCCCCTGTAAGGAGTAATCTCCTGTTCATTGCTACAGGAAGCCAGTACCAACAGGCTTAAAAGGCTAATTCCAATCTTTATTGTTCTCATTTTTTTTCGATAGTGGTTTTAATAATTGAGTAATCCTTTTGCATGCAGCAGGGTTGTGACAGCTCTTCGCTGGCCGAAGTAAGATTCCTGCAACTGAAAATTTGCCCTTTCCAGGTCTTTCAGTGCATCCAGTACTTCGGTGATGGAAGCCAAGTCATTTTTATGCTGCTTGTTTACCAATTCAAAAGTGGCTTCGGCCAGTTCGATCTCTTTTTGTGCAATGCGCGAATTTTGAAGGGAAGCTTCGTAAGAGAGTTCTGCCTTTACAATGCTCAGCGCTATAAGTTCTTCGGCTTCCTCGATTTGTTCCCGGTATTTTTCGCCTTCCAGTTTAGATTTTTGGCTTTTTAGACGAGACTGGCCTCCGTCAAAAAGTGTCCATTTAATGCCTACACCGGCATACCACCGCGGGTCAAAAAGTGACAGGTCATTTTCCCGGAATTCGTAATGACCCTTTAGGGCTACTTTTGGGACGGTATGATTTCTGTCCATTTTTGCCTTATAGGCAGTGGCTCGCTCCGCTTCCTCCAAAGCCTTAATCTCATTTCGCTTTTCAGTAGCCATTTCATTGGAGGGCAAAGCGGTAAGGTTAGGAGCAAGTGCCTGTAAAATTTCTTTTTCTTCTCCGGTAAGCTGCTGCAAAACCTCGATAAGCAAGGTTTTATTATGGCTGAATTCCAGTTGTCTGGCAGCCAGCTGCTGCTGGGCAAGTTCTATTCTTTTGCGGTGGATAGGGGTTCCCAACCCGTTCTCGATGGCTTTTTTTACGAAGTATTCCTGGTCGCGCAGATAATCTTCAGATGCCGCCAGAACCTGTTCTGAAGCATTTACCAGAGCCAGTTTGTCATAGGTTTCAATGATATTGACAACTATGCGGTCTTTTTCAGCCATGCCCGCATAATTTAATGATGCCTCCTTATGTCTTGCAGCTTTGATGGCATTGGTCGCCTCAAACCCGCTGAATAAAACCCAGTCAACATCCACTGAGGATTTGAGGATGTTTTTATTCTGAAGGGGATTCACTTCCTGAAGGGGGATATTTGCGGGAAATGCAGCGTTAAAAGGGATACCTGCCGCTTCTTTGATAAGAAGCTTTTGAGTCGCTAGCAGAAGATTTTGGGTGTCATCGTCAAAAGTGATGTCATCATTCAGGCGGGTGTAGCTTCCGTTGAGCGTGATTTTTGGGAGAAAGACGGCTTTTGCCAGATTTTGGTCTACCTGTGCCTGTTGGGCATTCAACTGGTTGATATTGATGCTGCGGCTTTTCTCCAGCCCCTTTTGAATAAGGATTTCCAGCGCAGGATCCAATTCCTGGGCCAGGGAAGGGAGGGGTGCCAGGACTGCATACAAAAAACACAGGATGCTTATTTTGAGAGAATTTATTTTCATTGCAACTATTTTTTAGAACAGTGCAAATTTCCCTACTATGGAAGCGGTTTCTTTTGACCTATGTCAAATAATTCAAATCGGTAATTATTTTTAAGGATTTGCCCTTCGGATGCGGCTAAGGGTTTCCTGGGTCATCCCCAAATAGGAGGCAATGTGGCCAAGGGCTACACGGTTTGCGATATTGGGAAATTCGGCAAGCATATAATCATGCCTTTCCCGGGCGGTTTGGAACTGGATGGCATTTAATTTATTTGCTACCCGAGTGAGCATTTCGGTAGAAAGAAGTCGCCCCAGTTTTTCCATATTGTGGTATCGGGCAAACAATAGGTCGAGTTTTTCCCGGGTGATACTGTATAGGACGGCATTTTCCAACATCTCCAAATAATACAAACTCGGGTTCTGCTGAAAAAAACTTTCAATGCTGGACATAAATTGTCCTTCCACAAAAAACCACTGGGTAACCTCTTTCCCGGCTTCTTTGAGAGAATAACTTCTTCCAACACCTTTCTCAATGAAGTAAAGCTTGGCACAAACCTGTCCTTCCCTTACCAGCGGCTTGTTTTTTTGAACAGATTCTCTTTCAAAATGCGAAATGATATCCGCCAATTCCTCAGCGGGAAAGGGGACAGTGTTTTTTAAATAATGGGTTAGGCTCATGGAAAGGTTTCAGAAGGGGCATTTCAAATTGGCTATAAAGTTAATTAAATCAAACCAAGGATGATCAGGAGTGGATGATGCCAGACTTTTTATTTCTTTTTTTACCTGATGCTTGGGCAGATTTAGGGGGAACCAATGGTTTTCTGGGTCTAAATTAAATGTTAAGAGGGAGGGCAGGATGACTCGGAAGGTGAATCACCAAACGGAGAAGTCGAAAACAGTAAAAAACGGATTGCTTATCAATCAATTTCAGGATGGAGTGGAATTGGGCATGCATCATGTAATCCAACTTGGAGCGCTGCTCTTCAAACTTACTCGGTTCTGCCCGCTGTATCCAAGGGGATGTGTGTGCATCTTAGAATTGTATTGTTTTGAATGCGATTCTTGATTTTGGATTAAAGAAAACATATAGCTTTCCCATATCCCCAAATTTTAAAAATTCATCAGTTTTCTTGAGGCCCCAAATCCCCTTTTTCAATATTTGAATATTCCTGTCCGATGAAATGGAGCAAACAAACTTCATCAAATCTCCGGTTTTTGGACATCTTGGCAACTCTGGATATTGGTACCACAGTGGTACTCCACACTGATGGATTGGGTTTAGTTCATTTTCAAGTTCTTCAATCTTTACATTTTCAGATACTTCATATTTCAATTGACTTAAAAATAGTTTAGGCTCAAATTCAACTTTAATACCTTCTTTAACAATTTCTGGCCTGTCTTCAAGGGAGTAGTCTATGTAAACCGATTCCGAATAAAAATCCAGCGGATAAAAAATAGGGAACCTATTCATCCCTAGCCAATTAAATTCATCATCAGTACAATCAATAGATCCAATAAAAAAAGGCTTGAAGGTTTCATTACATAATATTTTCAAATTTTTAGGAGGAAAGCCTCCTAGTAGATGATTTCCATTGGTTGAATGCTTCAGCCAAAAAAGTTTGTTCGCTTCTGATTTAGGGATTTTAAATTCCAAAGGCCCAAAAACCCTTTCATTTCCTGGTTGATTCAATACTTCTATGATTTTTCCATTTTCTGTAATCATCTCTAATCCACTTTGGATTTTAGTGAAAACATCAAAATCTTTCTTACTCAACCGATGTTGATGGATAAAATGTTCTAATTCCTCCTTGTCGTTAAAATTAACTTCCCAACCCCCGAGATGGATATTTTCCTTCATCTGTTTATCTTGTGCATTAAGGTTGGCAGATTTGCGATTTGGCGTGGATGTATTGGACTAAACTTCATTGGAAGCAGAGCGCTTTTAGCACTTCACTTTTTTAAAAGGCCGATAACAGCCCCGCTTTTGCAAAACGGCTGTTATCGGCCTTTTCATTTGGCTTCTTCCTTAGGGCTTTTTAAATTTTGTTTTCTTCTTATGTTTTTCATAAAGGTCCAAATCAAATAGGAAAATGCCTCTGCCATCTCCAGCGCCCTTCTGAAAACCAAACTGATGGGCAATCCTATTGCCTTTATTATTCACCACCGGATTGTCTGACTTGATCAAGTTCAAATACCGAGTCGAAAAATCAGCCAAACGTTCGACTTCCCCGCTGCCATCCAGTTTTAGTTTATAAATGTCGAGTTTGTATTTGTTTCTTTCTTCCATGGGTTGATGACGGTCACTTTCAATGACCATGTAATTTCCATCATGGAAAATGCCTTCCGCTTCATTGTAGCTTTTCGGTAAATCAGTATATTTCGTTGTCTTCTTCGTGTTTAAGTTAAATCCGAAAACCTGAGAATTGTAATACTGGTCTTTTTCATCACCCCAATAATGGGTATAAATCAGTTCCTCGTTTAATGGTGGCCTAAAATCCTGTGTTTCCAGTCTAACATATTCTGATGAATCCGCATAGGATATAATCGTTTCCACATCTTTTAAGTAAGGAACACCCTTTTCATAATTAATCTCCCCTGCTTTAATTTCCCTTTGTCCTTCGATAGTCCATGCGATTTTCATCGTGTTTTTTGAGACGGCAGGACCTTCGTCACAGTAAACATTCAAGGGGTAAGGGCTATTGGGCTTGTCTTTGGTAAGGACGTATAATCCCAGTCCAGCATGTCTGTCTTTTTCGGGGTTGGCAGCATCAAAAATAGCTGAACCCATTGCCAGAAGTAGATCGCCATTGGACAAGCACAACACACGATGAATGCCACCATGATAAAAGCCAGCGGTGACATGAGATACCTCACGGGTAGCGATATTGATCTTAAAAACATCCCCAACCAGTTTATTTAAAAAATAAATATTTTCTGATTTTTCGTCCCATTCCGGCCTTACTCCCCAGGTGGTAAGAACTGAAAAATAAGGAGGCAGTTCCTGTATCAATGATTCGATCGTTTGTGAATTTGCCGAATTCATGAATTGAAGAAATAAAATTGCAGTAATAAGGACTGTTTTTTTCATTCTATCAGTTTTGTTTAAAATCATCACTTTCGTATTGTCCATTCAAATTTAATAAGCCCAGTTTCATTTCCAAACCTGTTCTATCATTGGGGATTGGGATACAAGTGAATCCAACGGACTAAAATCGAAGCATCATAAGCACCGTATGAATCGAGAGATTCACAGCCTGTCCTGAGAATCGGGATGCGGTTCTGGGAGAGGTGAAGGGGTGGAATTTCGCTTTTAATTACTTGACTGTGATGAGTTCTTAGGGAAGTTCTGGGGCACCGAATCCTGAAAGTTCATGACAACCAGTTTCGATAGAGTCTATAAAATCTTGGGCATCAGTAAAATAATTTTTAAAAGCCATTCTAACTTCCGAACTAGTATCTGCACGAACTAGAACAATATCAAGTTCCGGATTTTCTTTTTCTAATCTAAATAATTCTTTCAAAGCGTCTGTTGCATCACGATAGTCTTTAACTTCTAAGCTACCATCTGGTCTAAATATCAAGATAGAATTTTTATTCTCTGTGATTTTTGTATTCGGCGCAGCGTTCAGACTTTTTAATGTTCTAATTAAATGTATTTCACTATCAATAGAAATGAATTCACTTACTAATTCTTTATTATTTAATTCAGGACAAGGACCAGTTGAATTTTCAAACGTTCTAGATAGAATTTCGCTGGCTAAAACCATAGCTCTTTCATATCTCTTATCTCCTCTTTCGAATTTGGGTTGATTTTCAGTTATGATTCCTATAATTTCAACTGCGGTTGCCCATGCATGTTGAATAAGAGTTCTATATTGAACTTCGATTAAAAGACCTTGTAAGCCCTTACCAACTTCTGATTTAACATTGTAGCTGTAAACGTCATGAATTCCTCGATAACCAGTTCTTTTAGGATTTTTTATATAATCATATTTATCGACATCATTTTTTCTTCTATGAGAAAACCTTGCTGCATGGAGTTTTTCTCTAAATCGATACATGTCCTCAGTATTTGAAAAAATCAATCTACAACCGGCAACATCATCCATTCGAGACAATTCCATATCTGGAAATCGGAATAGTTTATCAATAATTGTATTTCGCCTTTTATGACGCTGAGCAACAATAATTCCAGAACCTTTTGTGCGAGTTCTTAAAATAGCTTGAAAAGTATTTAAAACTGCCCGATGCGCTTCTCTCCATTCATCAACAATTGCATATTGTTCGAAGTCGACAACATCGCTTTTTATACTGTCTCCGGCTTTATTTACTTTTGTTTTGGATCCTCCAGGAAATGTTTTATATTCCATATTGATGTCTCTGTTTTTTAGAATTGCTCATGACGTGATTCAGCTTGGAGCCGGCGGGCTATCCTAGCCGTATGTTCTAAGTTACATGGTTACGCCCGCTGGATCCAAGGTGATGTGTGTACCTTGAATGGTGAATATAGTTCAATTAAATGAGCGTTCCATCGGATTAAGGGCCTTAACCGATTTTTCGGTATCCCTTACGTTCGGAGGTAATCCCGTTCTGACAGGATAGGGTTCGAATCAAAGCAAGTGGTAAGTCCCTGTATGCCAGTATGAAGTAAGCTAGACTATACCCACCTCGTCAGAGGGATCTAGCGGGGCCGTCTACTCGACTACAAGCTGGGATTTATTATTTAATCGTTTTCCCACAATACGAACATGTTTGTTCTTCTTCATTTTTATCACTTTTTAATCTGTCAATAAATCCTGAACCTATAATTCCAGTTGGTAAAGCGACTACTCCAATACCCATCAATGCAATTACTCCGCTTATAAATTTACCTAATCCTGTTATAGGATATACATCGCCATATCCAACTGTCGTAAGAGTTGCAACTGCCCACCAAAATGAAGCTAAAATATTAGGGAATGCATCAGGTTGTTTGTCTCCTTCTATATTATACATTACAAAAGACGCGAAAATAAGAAGTAGAAGAGTTACAAAACCAGTAACAGCTAATTCAGATTTTTTGTCTTTAAGTACTGACCAAATTAGATTTAATGATTTAGTATATCTATTGATTTTCAATATTCTCATGAATCGAATTAATCTTAGAGTTCTTAAAAATCTTAAATCAATCTTTATCAGCAAAGGAAGGTAGAATGGAAGAACTGCAAATAGATCTATTAAACCATTTATTGAGAAAACAAACTTTAAAACTGATTTAAACTTATTACTAGTGGGATGTGTTAGGTCTGAAACATAAAGTCTCATTAAATATTCAATTGAAAATACAGTCACAGAAAAAATATCAAACCATTCCAAAAATATTTTGAAATCAGAACCTATTTCCTTTATTGATTCTAAGATTATTGAAATTATACTCAGTACAATAAGGCTCATAATTACATAGTCAAAAATCAAGTTGATTTTTTTGCCATGCGAACCTTTTTCAACAAGTCTATAAATTGATTTTTTAAATTTTATCATTATAAAAGTTTTGGGTATTTTTTTAATATTGATTCCCAGTTGATTTTAATATAATCTATTGATATTTTTGTAAATGATCCTCCAGTATTCTTAAACTTAATTTGTTTATCATACTCAGAATAATCCAGAACCTTTATTATATCACCATTTTCCATCATTGAGCCACCTGCTTCAAGGTAACCGTCTGGATGATTTAATATAACCTCTTGTCCATGAAGTGCTTTCCATTTTGAAAAAATAGTTTTCTGAATTTTATATGTGTATCCTAATTCACTATCATTATAAAAATTATCCTTAAAGAACAAAGTGTCATCACCGACTGCTACTTTCAACCAATCATCACTCATTTCACTAATTAATGTAAGGGAGTCATTCATTTCCAGAGTGATTTTTGTATTACCAAATGGCTTATCTAAAAGTTCTAAAGTATTAGTATTCACGTAAAATGTTTTTCCTGTGTCATCTAACATTAAACTGATTGAAAATACTGTTATAAATATGATTAGTAAGATAATTAGTATTCGTTTAGGTTTTGAAAATAGCCATATAACTATACCCCATAATCCTAAAGCTACACCAGTTTCTCCAATTCTTTTAAATTGTCTTCCAACACTCATATTGTCGATTTTAAATTTTTAAATGCCCTGCCGTTCTTAATGCTTTCTTGTAACATTTCTCTTCCCCCAATACACTAGAAAGTACCCCATTAAGGTATTCTCTCTACAATATAGGGAAAACATGGTCCATAAAACTAATCTATTTGGTGAAAATCCAGATTGTCCAATGGGTATATTCCATATTTCATTTATTTTGAGGCACGCCGTTTCTTCCAATTCATTTCATTTGAGCTGCTATTGGGTTTGGTGACCGTGCCTCCGGCTGCTTCCAGGGCTTGTCCTTTGGGACTTTTTCATAGGGATGGAAAAAATTAAAGGATCAGCATCCTTTTTATTAAATAATGGGGACTTTTTTGAGCATTTGTTCTACCTTTTCGCACTCAAAACTTGTAACCATGACCGACTTTAGAAACTACAAAGTTCCTTATGAACCTGCGGCTGAATATTCAAAATCAGTGGCGTATTTCTCGATGGAATTTGCCATCCATCAACCTCTCAAAATCTACAGTGGGGGCTTGGGCTTCCTTTCCGGTTCCCATCTGCGAAGTGCCTATGAACTCAAGCAAAACTTAATTGGCATCGGGATTCTTTGGAAGTATGGCTACTATGATCAAGGCCGTAATCAGGACCAAACCCTGAAAGCCGAGTGGTATGAAAAAACGTATAGCTTTTTGGTGGATACCGGAATCAAGTTTACCGTACCTGTGCACAATCAGCCCGTGTGGGTAAAAGCATGGTATCTTCCTCCAACGACTTTCAATAGTGCGCCACTCTTCCTTTTGAGTACGGATCTTCCTGAAAATGACTATCTCAGCCAGACCATCACGCACCGCTTGTATGATGCGGATACCGCTGCCAAAATCGCCCAGATGATGATCCTAGGAATAGGAGGTGCCAAACTGATTGATGAGTTGAACTTTAATCCAGAGGTCTATCATCTCAATGAAGCCCATGGATTGAGCAGTGTTTTCTACCTGATGAAGAAATTTGGGAGCAAGGAAGAAGTACAGAAGCGACTCGTGTTCACTACCCATACTCCTGAAGAAGCAGGGAATGAGAAGCATGACTTCACACTTTGTGATAAAATGAGCTACTTCTATGGACATTCCATAGATGAGGTACAATCGCTGACCGGCATAGGAGGCGATCAATTCAACCACAGTTTGGCTGCTTTGCGGTTTGCAAGAAAAGCCAATGGCGTGAGCAAGCTTCATGGAGAGGTGAGCCGGATCATGTGGGGACACTATCACAACATCCCCAAAATCCAATCAATCACCAATGCGCAAAACTGGAATTATTGGGCGGACAAGCAGCTTTTCCAATTTGCGGAAGCAGCAGACCCACTCGGATTTGACGATCGCAAGCGCTATCTGAAAAAGCGGGCTTTTGAGATTGTGGCAGATCAAACCGGAAAACTATTTGATCCAGACGTATTGACAATTGTTTGGGCAAGGAGGTTTGCGGCCTACAAAAGACCAGATCTGATTGCTCGGGACATGAGAAGATTCGATGCCTTGATGCGGAATGCAGATCGGCCGATCCAGATCATTTGGGCTGGAAAACCCTATCCAATGGACTACGGTGCAGTAGGTGTATTCAATCACCTGGTTCATTTGAGTAAAAACTACAAAAATGTCGCCGTATGCGTAGATTATGAACTGACGCTCAGCAAACGACTGAAGCAAGCCTCAGACATCTGGTTGAACAATCCGCGAGTACCCCGCGAGGCTTCCGGTACTAGCGGAATGTCTGCGTCTATGAATGGTTCAGTCAACTTCAGCACTTATGATGGATGGATTTGTGAGTTTGCCAAACATGGTGAGAATTGTTTCATCATCCCACAAGTGGACTACAAAAATCTCGGCATCCAAGATCAGGATCAGGAGGATTTGGACCACATGTATGATATCCTTGAAAACCAGATCATCCCAACGTACTATGACAACAAGTCAAAATGGAGAGCGATGGTCCAAGAAGGCATGCGCGACGTACGTTTTGATTTTGAAAGTAACCGGATGGCAAAAGAATATTACGAGTTGATGTACCTATAAATCAGACAAAATTTTGAATTTTCCGAAAGCCCGGCCAGTCTGGGCTTTTTTTATTTTTACCCGGAATAGGCATTCCATATCGAAATAAGGCTTGAAGCAGCAAGAAAATCAGAATATTGAAGTAAAAGGAAGCGTACCGATATGATGAAGTCAAAGACAGAATGCAAAGCCTGCTTATTAAGAAATTCCGTCGGGAATGGGATTGGCAATGTATAAAATGGGTTTAATGCAGCTTTTCATTTCGGAAACCGGAATTCTTTTTATGAACTTTACCAGTCTCAATCCAGAAATATAAGCCTCCAAGTTTCAGTTTGATTTTATCATGAGGGGTGCAGGTTTGGCAGGCTGTGTCTCTGCCATTCGACTTTCGGATAATGCCCACTCAGTTTTGTTTTAAAAGCTGGTGTCCTATGAAAAATTTGAAATCAGGATTGCCACTGGAAGTGGAGAACTTCCCCGGTATGAAGTGGATTGGGTCCACTGGACAATAAACACAACATTGGAAATGAGCTCTTGCTCCCCTGCTTTTAGGCCTTAAAAAGAGCATAATATTTTTGATATAAATGTAATTTACCTAGTATATCTGATGAATCACCAGTCAATAAATACACCTGATTTAAATGAGGAGAAACAGTTTGAATATTTAAAATTTATACAGGGGTTAGATTATTAACCGGTTTTTAAAAATTTTATGCCATTTATATAAAATTACCCTAAATTTTCTCCCTATATCTTAAAAAATGTGAAATCTCTAAAACCTCCTCTTATATTTAGACCTTATTAAAGAATTGGTCGAGTGGTCAGTTCTTGTTTAATCAATTAATTCCACATATTTATGAGAAAAGGTTTACTAAGTTTTGTCTTAGTGCTCTTCACGATCTCAATGGCATGGTCGCAAACGCGAATCGTAACCGGAAAGGTAACATCAGAGGAGGAGCCACAAGGATTGCCAGGGGTCAACGTTGTTTTGAAAGGAACAACTACTGGTGTGATTACAGATTTAGATGGAGAATACTCCATCGCAGTACAAGGATCCAATGCCACCCTTGTGTTCAGCTTTATAGGTTATACTCCCTCCCAAGTGGCTTTGGGTAACCGTTCTATTGTTAATGTTAATTTGAATCCTGATACACAAAATCTGGAAGAAGTGATCATTACTGCCTATGGAACTGCAGATAAAGGCAATTTCACTGGTTCTGCCGTAGCTTTGAAGCCCGATCAAATTGCAAATAGACCTATCAATAACGTGATAAATGCGATTGAGGGTCAGGTAGCTGGGGTTATTACCACATCAGCCAGCGGTCAGCCAGGTTCCACACCTGCTGTCAGAATTCGGGGCGTGGGTTCAGTTAACTCATCATCAGCGCCACTATATGTAGTAGATGGAGTTCCTTTTGACGGTGACTTGTCAAACTTAAACCCTGAAGATATTGCCGACATGACAGTATTGAAAGATGCATCTTCTTCGGCACTTTATGGTTCAAGGGCTGCAAATGGTGTGATTATGATCACCACCAAAAAAGGTACTAAAGGTAAATCAAACTTCAGCTTCAAAGGTCAGCAAGGGACTTCTTCAAGAGCATTGCCGGAATATAGCAGAGTAAATGGGGATCAATACTATCCACTTCAGTGGGAAGCTTTGAGGAACTCCCAAATAGGTCAGGGTATCGAACCCGGAGCAGCATCTCAGTTTGCCTCCAATGAATTGATTAACGTATTGGGTTATAATATTTATAATGTACCAAATAATCAAATTGTAGGTGCAGATGGAAGATTGAATCCAAACGCAGTAAATAATTTTGAAGGCCTGAATTGGTGGGACGAAATCGAGCGCACCGGTATCAGAAGTGAATACAACATGACTTATTCAGGTGCTTCTGATAGAACGGATTTCTATACTTCCATCAATTACTTGAAAGAAGATGGATACATTCAGAAATCTGATTTTGAGCGATTTACAGGTCGTATCAATATCAATACACAAGCTACAGATTGGCTGAAAACGGGAGTCAACTTATCAGCCACCATGAGTGATGGCAATAACGCACGTGCGGATGGTGGCTCCTCTTTTGTGAATCCATTCTTTACCGCTCGCTCAGTGGGGCCCATCTATCCTGTGTATGCCCAAAATATGCAGACTGGAGGGTTTATCCTTGATGCTGATGGAAACAGAATTTTCGATACGGGTGACTTGACTCAATTTGGATTACCAAATAGAGGTTCAGGTTCATTCCCAGGAAGACATGTAGTGCAGGAGACCTTATTGAATGATGATTTGTTTGACAGAGATGCTGTTTCTTCAAGATTCTATGTTGAAGCTACTTTCTTGAAAAATTTCAATTTCAGAGTGAACGCTTCCAACGATTTCACGCAATTGCTAAGCATTGGTTATGACAATACGATCGTTGGTGATGGTGCACCTGCTGGTAGGTCAAGGAGATCAAACCAGAGGACAAATTCATATACAGTCAATCAACTCTTGACTTACACCAACACTTTCAATGACAAACACTTTGTGGAAGCATTGGCAGGTCACGAGAATTATGACTACACGTATTCAGTACAGGCAATATCTAAGCAAGATCAGATATTAGCGGGTAATACCGAATTAGACAATTTTGTTACGATCAGTAGTGCAACCGGTAGAGTGGATAGAGACCGTATCGAATCTTACTTCTCTCGGGTAAATTATGTGTATGATGATAAATATTCATTCTCAGCTTCTTTGAGAAGTGATGGTTCTTCCAGATTCGCTCCTGAATCAAGATGGGGGACTTTCTTCTCAGTAGGTGGCGCATGGAATATTGACAAAGAAGAATTCTTCAGTTCTGATTTTTTTCAAATGTTGAAATTGAGAGCTTCTTATGGTGAAGTTGGGAATAACAGAATTTTGTCTGGTAACAATCAAGATTATTATCCCTATCAAGCATTATATAATTTAGGCAACAATAACGCAGGAGAACCAGGTATTCTACAAGCATCCCTATCTGCGAGACAGCTAGAGTGGGAAACGAATGCTACCTATGATTTGGGTATTGACTTTGCCTTTGGCAGAAGATTTACTGGTACTTTGGAATTCTTCAGCAGAGAATCACGCAATTTGTTATTCTCGGTACCTTTGTCCTTGACTACAGGTTTGACAAGTGTGAACCAAAACATTGGTACTATGGCTAATCAGGGATTTGAATTCAATATTCAAGGTGAAGTAATGAGAAAAGGCGATTTCAGTTGGAATGCGAACTTCAACGCTTCATCTTACAAAAATGAGTTCAAAGAACTTCCTTTCGAAGAGCAAATCACGGGTACCAAAAAACTTGTTGTTGGGAAAGGTATCTATGACTTCTGGTTGAGAGATTGGTATGGAGTAGATCCAGAAACTGGTGAAGGGCTATATAGAGCAGATGCTTTTGATGCAGATGATGCAAATATCAAAATAATTGGTGCGGATACCCTGACAACAAGATTCCAAAATGCGAGATTCCACTTCAATGGAAACTCAATTCCTAAGCTATTTGGTGGAATTGGAAATACATTCAGATACAAAGCATTCTCTTTAAATGTCTTATTAAGTTATTCTATTGGAGGTAAAATCTACGATGGTGCTTATGCAAGTTTGATGAGTGCTGACCCTAATGGAAGAGCATCCCACGTTGATTTATTGAATAGATGGCAACAGCCGGGTCAATTAACGGATGTTCCAAAAATGGATGTAACTGGAGCTGCTCAAACAGATGTTGCTTCTGACAGATGGTTGGTATCTTCCTCTTACCTCAATTTGCGCTCGGTGAATTTATCCTACAATGTGCCAAAGCCTTTGTTGACTAAATTAAAAATGAAATCAGCAACAGTTTACCTAGCTGGTGAAAACCTCGGTTGGTGGTCTGCTAGAAGTGGAATGTATGTTTCTGGTTCATTTGCCGGCACTACTGGGAACGTTTATACCCCCGCCAGAACATTTACCTTAGGCGTAAATCTGAACCTTTAATTGATAAAGATCATGAAGAAAATTTTAAGTAAAATATTCCTATTGGCCGCATTCCTGAATTTTGGATGCGCGGAAGATTATTTGGATACGCTACCTACTGATGCAGTATCCGAAGCGTTGGTATTTACAAATACCCAAAATGCAAGAACGGCCTTGAATGGTATTCATAGAGCCATGTATCTTCGTTGGGATAGCCAGGGCCAGCCAGGTGAGGGTGGTGTAATGATGGCGAGTGACGTTCTTGGGGATGATATGGTAATGACTACCCAAGGTAACGGTTGGTTTATATCCTATTCCAGATGGTTAAACCATGTGAACGAAAATAGTGGTGATGTCCGCTTCGTTTGGAGATTCTATTATGCGATCATCGGAAATGCAAATATGATTATTGCCAATATTGACGATGCAGAAGGCCCACAAACTGACAAAAATGAGATCAAAGGTCAAGCTTTGGCATACAGAGCTTGGGCGCACTGGCAGCTCGTTCAATTGTTCGCAAAGCGTTTTGAAGCTGGAGGCGCAAATACACAATTAGGTGTGCCAATTGTGCTGGAACCAATTATAGTAGGTGGAGCAAGAAATACCGTTGCTGAAGTTTATACACAAATCAATACCGATATTGATGCTGCGATAGCACTACTTGGAACCAACAGGGTAGCGAAATCTCACTTAAACATCAATGTGGCTTACGGGATTAAATCAAGGGTAGCAATGACCCAAGGCAATTATACCGTTGCTGCTCAGCAAGCAAAACTGGCTAGGGATGGATATCCTTTGATGTCTCAAGCGCAGTTGTTTGAAGGATTCAATAATGTGGGCAATCCGGAATGGATTTGGGGGAGCAAGCAGCAGGATGATCAGCAGACTTTCTTTGCTTCTTTCTTTGCATACCTTTCAGTAAACTTTAACTCTACCAATATCAGGGGGAATCCTAAAGCAATCAACAGCTTGCTTTATAACCAGATTTCTGATTCTGATGCAAGAAAAGGTTTATGGGATCCCAATGCATCCAAACCTGCATTGAGAGATCCATTTATTGATGAAGTCACGGCATCTAACTTCTCAAAAAGAGATTATATGAACAGAAAGTTTATTGCTCAAGGTGGCGCATCATCTGTAGGTGACGTTCCTTACATGAGAGCTGCTGAGATGTATTTGATTGAAGCAGAAGCGCTGGCAAGAGCAGGTCAAAATGGTCCTGCACAAGATGTTCTTTTTGATTTAGCGTCTGCTAGGGATAGTGAATATACCAAATCAACAAATGTTGATGAGGCGCTAATCAATGAAATCATGATACAAAGAAGAATTGAGCTTTGGGGCGAAGGATTCAGATTCTATGATTTGAAGCGTTTGAATTTACCTTTGGATAGAACTGGTGCAAACCATGTTTCTACTGTCATCAACGGTAAATTCGAGGAGCCAGCAAATACCAACAATTGGCAGTTCAAAATCCCAATTTCGGAATTGAATGCAAACGAAAAGATGGTTCAAAACCCTGATTAAGGTTTACACTTATATCTAAGTTACATTTTAAATAAAAAATCAGGCCAGTTCAAATTTATTTTGAGCTGGCTTTTTTTAATTTTTGTTCCCAATTGAAGACCGTAAAATCTTTGTTTGCACAGGATGGTGCAGTTTTGCTCCAAAAGATGAAATATTGGATGAACATGAGGTGCTACGGAGGAAGGAATAGTCACATGATATGAAAATTTTTAGGTTTACTATGCCGTTTTACCCTTTGAAATTGTGATTCGAAAAGGAAGAAAATTTATTTTAACCAGGATTCAGTTTTACCATTGGTTTTGAAGATGTCAGGGCTTTTACATAAATCCCGGAAGTCTTCTCATGGGAATGGATAGACATTTAAGGGTAGCGAACAATAAATGCGTGGTTGAAGGGTGGAGGCGTTGTGAAGGGTATGTCTTTCTACCTATTAAATTTGGGTAAAGTGGATGTCAAATCGAGTTAAGAAAAGTTAAGATATGGTTTGACGCCCTATTCCAACCCAAAGTGGAACTCACTCCCCATTCAAAAAGAATTTTTACCCGGAATAGGCAATCCATATCGTAATAAGGCTTGAATCGGCCAGAAAATCAGAATATTGAAGTAAAAGGAAGCGTACCGATATGGTGAAGTCAAAGACTGAATGCAAAGCCTGCTTATTAAGAAATTCCGTCGGGAATGGGATTGGCAATGTGTAAAATGGGTTTAACGGGGATTTACCAATAATTTTTACCCTAAAAATTGCTTTATATACTTAAATAAGTGAACTTAAATACCGTATTGGCAGGTCGTACACAAATGTTCAGCTACCTATAAGATAGCGCAAATAAAAGGGGTAAATAAGAAGCCTTTGAGCATCTCAAAAAATAGAAGTCGGATGCTGGGTTGAGTTCCTCAAATGCCTTAATCCTGGATTTTTGAGATCGATTCATGGAACATTGGACGCAACCGGACCAAAACACTGATTCAAAAAACAGCAGCATGAAATTCTTAATCGTTGACGATGAAAGGGATGTGGAAATGTTATTTCGGCAAAAACTCCGAAAGGAAATCCGCAGTGGGTCCATTGAGCTGGAATTCGCCTTTTCGGCAATGGAAGCATTGGAAATGCTGGACAGCAAAAAACCTCCGGAAGTCATGTACATTTTTTCGGATATCAATATGCCAGGAATGTCTGGGCTCGAACTTTTGGATATCGTCAAATCCCGGTATCCCCAAATCAAGGTGAGCATGATCTCGGCCTATGGCGACAGCGATAATTACAACCGGGCGATCAAATCCGGAGCCAAACAGTTTTTCACCAAACCCATCGATTTTGATAGCCTGAAATCAGAATTGAATGCAGTGATAAGTTCAAATCTAGACGCTTGATTCCCAATGAGAGATACAATGGACCGATTCCTACCTGAAAATTCCAAAGAGAAAGAGACCACTGTCGATCACCCAAGCCTATTTCGAAAATAGGCTTTTCATTTTGCAATGTTGGTTTTAAACAGTGTTAAATGGTACATGAAAAGGAAAAAGAATGGGGTCTAAATACCTTATGGATATACGTCGAATGCATTGATGGCCTTAAATGAATCTGATATTTAAATAGGAAAGGAAATGGAAAACAACTCTACGGAATTTGAATGGAATGGAATTGATTTGGAGTCCTTGCGGAAGGTGATGGACCAACCTGCAGACGATGCGGTACAGGCGGTTTTTGAATCCCATTCGATGAATCATTTGCGGGAAATGTTGATCCAAATGGCAGAAAATGACAGTGCCATTTCCAGTGCGTATCCCCAGCCCATGCAGGATCTTGTCAAGAGCGAGTTAACGCTTGCTTTTACCCCGCATGACATCAAGATGTTTGAACAGACGCATCATATCTGGAAAAAACACGGGATGAATTTCATCTTCATTCTATTTTTCAGGGCCTTGCCCTATACCTACATGGCCGAAAAACCCGCCAATGTTCTTAAGATGACAAAATTGCTCACGGAGCATCCAGAACGCCGGATTTTTGAAACCGCTCAATTCGTTTTTGACGTGATGGACAAGGATTGGTGGAAACCCCACAAGCGGGGGGTTTTGACCGCGCTGAAAATCAGGATCATGCATTCGGCCATGCGGCATGCCCTCCTGAATAGCAGAGATGGAGAGAAATGGAATCCTGTCTGGGGAAATCCGATCAGCCAGGAAGATCTCATTGCCACCAACCAGGTTTTTTCTCTTGAATTTTTTAAGGGAATGGCCATGATGGGGGAGGAGTTGACCCAGGAAGAACAGGAGGCCTGGTTCCACACCTGGAAAACCATCGGTAAAATAATGGGTGTTCAGGAGGATTTGATTACCGAAAATGTAGCGGATGCATGGGACTTGCAGCACAAAGTGTACTGCCATTTGTTCAAGGATGAAACCGTGGCAGGGATTCTCCTAACCGAAGCCTTGGTCAAGACCCTGCACCATTTCCATTTGCCTACGCCGCTGATCCTACTCATGATGAGAAAACTTTTGGCTGACGAACAATTCCCGGATTGTTTTGAAAGGATGTTAGGACCGACCTACCGTAGGGATTATCCGGAGATTTTCGCAAAACCCGAAACACATCAGGAAAGAGCGCAGCATGAGGAAGTTTTGAGGGGACATTTTCACAAGCACCTAGGGGCGTATTATTCTACCATCAAAGAAAAAAGGGAAGACATCCTAAAAGACAAACCCGATGCAAAACCAAAATTGGGATTTATCCAAAAACTCATCCTTTGGATCAAGGGATTGTTTGGAGGCTCACCCGACAAAAAACACCTGATCGATCACCACATTGATTTTTTGCACAATATTCTTCATCATAAGACCACAGGAAAACCAGTGGAAAAACTCGAAGAGGATATGATTTTGGAATCCATGAAAAAATTCGGGGGTATTATGGTGGGGATATTGTCGCTTCATTTTAGAAAAGGAAAGCAATCCGGGTTCAGGATTCCGGAAAACCTGAAGGAAATTTGGTCATTAACTTGAAAATAAGATAAATGGATAGGGAATACAGAAAATCAATTGTAAATTATTACGATGCTACCCAGTTGGATTACAGGATTTTATGGTTTGGGAAAAAAAACAGATCCGTCCATTTCGGTTATTATGACCAAGAAGTAAAAACCCACGATGAAGCCCTCTTAAACCTAAACAAAGTCTTGGCGCAGAAGGGTGAGGTGAAGGATGGAGACATCATTCTGGATGCAGGTTGCGGTCAAGGTGGAAGTTCGGTTTGGTTGGCCGAAAACTATGATGTCCAGGTTTCTGGGATCACGCTGGTACCCCATCAGGTAAAAAAGGCAAAGAAGAACGCCTTGAAAAACGGAGTCGCTCACCGGGTGACGTTTTCCGAACAAGACTATACCCTCACCGATTTTGAAGATGAATCGTTTTCCGTGATTTGGGCTTGCGAAAGCATGTGCCATGCAAGCGAAAAGGTGAATTTCTACAAAGAGGCGTTTCGCTTGTTGAAGCCCGGTGGTCGATTGGTTTGCGCGGATTATTTCAGGACCGAAAGACCATTGGCCCCTGAGGGAGAGAAACTGCTGCATGCATGGCTCAATGGCTGGTCGATCCACGACATCGACACCATTCAGGAACATCAAAGTCATGCCCAGGAATGTGGATTTGTGGAATTCAAGGCAGAAGACGTCACCCAATTCACCAAGCCCTCGCTCAGGCATTTGCATTCGATGTCGAGCAAGCTTTGGAAATTCGGGACATTCCTCAAAAAAATCGGCCTTCGCAACAACATCAACCATGGGAACCATTACAGCTCGATCAAACAGTACGAGGCCCTTGAAAACAACCTTTGGTTCTATGGAATTCTCTCTTTAAAGAAAAGTTAATCATGAATCCGTCAGCGCAAAACAGCCTCTACAAAGATTATTTGGTCATTAAATCACTTGTGAAAAATGAACTGAATGAGATTATTCTGGCCAATCGCATTGCTGACGACAGGAAGGTGATTATTAAAAAATCCGATTCATCTAAAACGGATTTTTTGAGGATTTCACAACTCGGGCACGAATACCATATCTTGAAAGGACTCAGCCATAAAGGCTTGCCTTTGGTTTTTGATTTTTTATATGATGGCAAATCCGCCGCTCTCGTCCAGGGGTATGTAGAGGGGATGGATCTCAGAAACGTGATTTTCAAGAATAAATTGACCTACAATGAAGTCTTGGATTTTGCCATCCAACTCGCGGACATCCTTCACTATTTGCACCTGCAAGGCGTCATCCACAAGGATATCAATCCTGGGAATGTCATGGTAAGCCGAGACGGAAGTCTAAAATTGCTCGATTTTGGGATTTCTTCCAATCTTCATTCGGAGAAAAAGGAGATCCTAAACATCGATAGGATAGAGGGAACCCTCAATTATATTTCGCCCGAACAAACGGGAAGGACAGCATATTCGGTGACCCATAGCTCGGATTTTTATTCCATGGGGATCCTGCTGTACGAATTGCTGGCGGGCAAAACGCCATTCGATTCGATCGATCCGCTTGAGGTCATTCATTTTCACCTGTCCAGAAAACCGCTTCCCTTGGCTTCGGCTTTACCGGATTTGCCCAAGGGTTTTGATCAGGTGGTGGCGAAATTATTGGAGAAGAATCCTGACGAACGCTACCAAAGTGCTGCCGGTCTCAAGGCCGATTTGCAAATCTTGAAAAAGCACTACAATTCCAAAGAACCCCTCATCGACTTCAAGGCGGGAGCTGCCGACATCTCCGAACAATACCAACAAAGCCAGAAATTGTATGGGAGGGAGAATGAAATCAAGGAATTGTTGGGCCACTACGACCGCTTGCAGCAGGTGAAATCGATGCTGGTCTTGGTGGCGGGGTATTCCGGTGTGGGGAAATCCGCGCTGATCCGGCACATCAAGTTTCCGATTATCCAAAACCGAGGGACATTTATCAGTGGGAAATTCGATCAGTTCAATAAGGAAATCCCATATTCAGCCTTTATCGAGGCGATCAGAGAATTTATCCAAAACCTCCTTGCAGAGCCTGAAGAGAAAATCCGGGAGTGGAAACAAAGGATATCTCAGGTGCTGGGGGAGAATGCCGCACTGATCATCGAGGTCATTCCCCAGCTAGCCAGGATCATCGACAAGCAGCCACCAGTTGTGAAGCTTCAGCCGGCGGAGCAGGAATCGAGGTTCAACATGGTGCTGCTGGATTTTATCTATATCTTCAGTACAGCCGAAAGTCCATTGGTCATTTTTCTCGACGATCTTCAGTGGGCCGATTTGCCATCCCTAAACTTGGTCAAAAGGATTATTGAAAATCCGCGCAGGGACAGCATTCTGATCATGGGTTCCTATCGAGACAATGAGGTCGAGCAGGGCCATCCGCTCCTCATTACCCTCAATCAAATTTCAGAAGTCAATGGTTTTGTGAAATCCATTTACCTACGACCTTTGAACCTGGAAACTACCATCCAGATTGCAGCAGATTCCTTTGGGATGAAAAAAGATCAGGCCGAGGAATTGGGACAGCAGGTATTCACCAAGACCAAGGGAAATCCTTTTTTTATCCACAGCTTTTTGAAATCCCTTTTTGACAAAAAATTGGTGAAAAAGGACCCTGAAAAAAACTGGGTTTGGGACCAAATGGAGATCAACAATCTTGGATATACGGACAATGTGATTGACCTGATGACTGAGGGTTTGGCCGAACTCCCCACTTTCACACGAGAGGTGTTGCAATATGCCGCCGTGTTGGGAAATACCTTCAATTTTTCGGATCTCTCCAATATGATCGGCAAGTCCGAAGTCAAGGTCTTTGCCGACTTGAAGCCAGCCATCAAGGGTGGTTTCATCAATTCTACGGACACGAATTACCGGGCACTCGCCTTGAAATCCCTGCAAGTCGAGAATGAAATCGAAAACAATCTTGAGTACAAAAACTTTCAATTCAAATTCACCCATGATAAAGTTCAGCAGGCCGCCTACAACCTGATTTCTGCCTCCGAGCGAATCTTCCTACATCTCAAAATCGGCCGCCTGCTCCTGCAAAGCCGCGACCGTACCCAATTGAATGATGATATTTTTGAGGTGATGAATCACTTTGTTTTGAGTGCGCACCTCATTGAATCCAGAGACGAAAAGCTGAAAATTGCGGAACTCTGTTGGGTTGCCGGGAAAAAAGCCAAAGATTCCACCTCCTACAACCTGGCGGTCAATTTTTTGAGCCTAGCCAAAAAC
The DNA here is from genome assembly GCF_030656585.1 of Rhodonellum sp. Classification (NCBI taxonomy): domain Bacteria; kingdom Pseudomonadati; phylum Bacteroidota; class Cytophagia; order Cytophagales; family Cytophagaceae; genus Rhodonellum; species Rhodonellum sp. The sequence continues at coordinate 3,512 of NZ_JAUSPP010000053.1, read as the reverse complement.
CTGCTTGGCAGCGATGCATGGTCAGAAAACCATGCATTGACCTACAATGTGTGGATTGAATTGGGAGAATGTGAATACCTGAACAACAATCCGGATCAAGCGGAGGTATACTTCAGGGAGATTTTGAGAAAATCAAAGACCAACTTCGAAAAGCTAAAGGTCTATTACATCCACTCTTCCCTCTATCTCAAAATCGGGAATACTTCCGAATCCCTGCGCCTTGGCTTGGAAGCTGCGAAATTGTACAACATCCATTTTCCAAAAAACAAAAAAGCGATCCAAATCCAAGCCATGGTGACGATGGCGAAGTATCTCTTTCTGTTTTCCACCAAATACAAAAATCCTGAAAGCCTTTTTCACCTCAAGGAATGTACGGATGAAGAAATCATCGCACTCAACAAATTCCTGATCGACCTGGCTACCAGTGCCTATCAGCAGGATCAAAATTTGATGATGCTCGTGATTTTCAAGATTATCAAATATTACATCAAGATGGGCTTCACGGATGCCAGCGGTTGGGGGTTTTCGGGGTTTTCCGTGGTGGTCCTTTCTGCCCTGAAAATGCAAAAAAAAGGGTTCAATCTCTGGGACATCACCATAAAATTGCATCACCGGACCAAGTCTCCGCTTATCAAATGGCGCCTGAATTACACCGTTCTCTGTTTTCACAATCACTGGCGAAGACCGATTCGGGAAGGCCACAATTCCATCATGGAAACCATCAAGGCTTGCGTGCTGAATGGAGACCAGATATTCACCAGCTACACCATCGCCTTGTACACCAGGTCCATGGTGGCCGCAGGTGAAAACCTGAAGGAGATTTTGGACAAATCCGAAGACCATAAGAACCTCATCAAACATGTCAAAGGTGGTTTGGATTTTTTCGAATGCTTCTACCAGTTTGCCAAGGCGATGAATGGGCAGACTTACGCCGACAGTTGGGATGATGACTCCTTTTCCGGCGCTGAAACCTTGAATCGGCTGCAGAATGAGGGGAACAAAACCAAACTCTCCTTCTTTCACTCCGCCCATTGTACCTTACTGTATTGTCAGGGGAAATACCGGGAAGCCCTTGCCGAAAGCCAGGTGGTGGCTGAATATGCAGACAATTTTCTGGGGGATTTGCAGGAGTTTTCACATGCTTTTTATACGGCCCTTTCCATCGCTGCTTGTTACGAGGAGTTGGATGAGGTGGAGCAAAAACAGCAATTGAAGGTTTTCAAAAAATACCTGAAAGACATGAAGCACTGGGAAACCGGTTGTCCCGAAAATTTCGGTCAGCATGCCCAATTGCTCGAGGCAGAAGGGTATGCAATGGCCAATCAATTTGGGAAAGCGCAGCTATCCTACGAGCGATCTATACAAATGGCAGCCCAAAATAAGTTTACCCATGTGGAGGCCATTGCCAATGAAAGGGCGGCAATACTTGCTGCAAAAAACCAAATGGGCAAACAAAGCAGGAACTATATGGAGGAAGCCTGGGATGTCTATGCACGATGGGGCGCACACGCAAAATGCTTGCAATTGGAAGTCTCTTATCCTGAATTGTTGAAATCAAGATCACTTCCTGAGGAATTAGAAGGGAGGGCGATCGGTTTCCAGACGACTGGCAGTTCCAGTAAAACAGCATTGGACCTTGCCTCTGTCTTGAAAGCTTCACAAAGCATCGCCAGCCAGGTGAAATACGAAGATTTGCTCAAGAAACTGATGCACATCACCATTGAAAATGCCGGAGCGGAAAGAGGGTGTTTGTTGAGGATCAAAGATAATCGACTCTGTGTCGAAGCCATCGGGATCTCCGGATCGGAGCGGATCGATATTTTACCTTCGGTGCCCCTATCCGAATTGAAGACCCTTCCTGAATCCATCCTGAACTATTGCTGGCGAACGGAAGAAAATATTGTTGTGGACGATGCCTTGCGCGAGCCACGCTTTGGTTCAGATGTTTATATTCAGGAAAACAAGCTATCGTCGGTGATGTGTCTTCCGATTTTTGCCGTAGGCAAAATGATCGGGATGCTTTATTTTGAAAATACCCTGATCAAAGGCGTTTTCAACAAAAACAGGATCGAGATTTTAAAGATGCTGCTGGGCCAAATCGGCATTTCCATCGAAAATGCGATTCTTTACGGAAACCTGGAAGAGAAAGTCCTCGAACGGACCAAGGAGATCGAGAAAGCCTATGCAGACCTGAAATCCGCCCAATCCAAACTTATCCAATCCGAAAAAATGGCTTCCCTCGGAGAACTCACAGCAGGCATTGCCCATGAAATCCAAAATCCACTGAACTTTGTCAACAATTTCAGTGAGGTAAGCGCCGAGTTGGCGGAGGAAATGAATGAAGAGATAGACAAAGGCAAATGGGCGGAAGCCAAGGAAATTGCCATTGACCTGATCCAAAACCTGAAGAAAATCAACCATCATGGCAATCGTGCCGGAGCCATCGTCAAGGGAATGCTGGAACACAGCCGCACCCGAACCGGAGAAAAGGTGCTGACGGACATCAATGCCCTTGCGGATGAATACCTGCGATTGGCTTACCATGGTCTTCTGGCCAAGGACAAGTCGGTCCAGTTAAACTTTCAGACTGATTTTGATCCGAGTTTGCCAAAAATAAAAGTTGTGCCGCAGGATTTTGGAAGGCTGCTGTTGAACATCATCAACAATGCTTTTTACGCCTGCGGTCAAAAAAGCCCCACAGAGATTGCGGTTGGGGAAAGTTTGATTCTGCCTGCTACGGAGGCTTCCAAGCCGATGGTCACCGTGAGTACCAAGAACCTTGGAAATACCATCCGGATTGCAATTTCCGACAATGGACCCGGCATTCCCGAGGACATCAAGGACAAGATCTTCCAACCCTTTTTCACCACCAAACCCACCGGCCAAGGTACCGGTTTGGGATTGTCCCTGAGCTACGACATCGTGAAAGCCCAAGGAGGAGATTTGAAGGTCGAATCAACGTTTGGGAAGGGAAGTACATTTATCATTGATTTGCCGGTTAGGTAAGGATAATCTAATTGATTTAAGCTTTCCATAGCGAAGCGACCGATATTTGGGTTGTAGTAGAAACTACACCGTGCTAGGTGCAGTCTCCACTACTCCTTCTGGGGCTAGGCGTAGTTTCGACTACGCCTTTCTATCCTTCGAATTTGCAATTCGAGTAGCAAGAACGTTCAATTTAATCCGGTATTCATTTTTGCCTTAGCCATTGGAAATGGCTAATTGCGAGAAGCTTTCCATTGGTAAATCACCAATATTTGGGATTAGTCGAAACTACACCCAGTACGCTAGGTGTAGTTTCGACTACACCTTCCTATCCTTCGAATTTGCAATTCGAGTCGTAAGACCGTTCAATTGAATCCGTTATTCATTTTTGCCTTAGCCATTGGAAATGGCTAATTGCGTGAAGTTTTCCATGGTGAAGCCACCGATATTTGGGTGTAGTAAAAACTACACCCAGTGCGCTAGGCGTAGTTTCCACTACGCCTTTCTATCCTTCGAATTTGCAATTC
>NZ_JAUSPP010000049.1:0-6965 GCF_030656585.1 Rhodonellum sp. | reverse complement strand
TAATTGGGTGAAAAAAACATAACAGGCCGGTGAAGCTACCAGGTGGCTTCCCGGCAACAGCAGGGGGCAAAAAAATCCGGCCGTCCCTCTCGGAAGGCATGCAGGCCAAAACGACCGGAGATAAATTACACATTTAACGCTATAAAGTTATGAAAAATCAAATGAAAGTCCTCCTACGGGGAGGCGTATTGATGTTGGCTGCGGTATTTGCCTTTGCTTTTACCGAGCCCGTTCCAACCGAACTTTATGGTCAGGATCCCACTACGGGTATCTGGCACGATGTGTCGGGAATTCAACCCAGCAGTACAACCTACACCTGTGACAACGGAGGGGCAGCTTGTCTTCGAGATGAACCTTCGACCAGTGGTCAAATTGTGTCTATGGGTTCAGACCAGCTTTTTGTGAAAAGAGGAAATCTTCCAATAGCTGATTGACAATTAAAGGTTTGGAGAATTTCTCCAAACCTTTTTGTGTTTATTGAAAAAGCCTTTCCCTAGCCGGTGTATAAAAGACATAATTGGGTGAATTAGGGCTCAAGATATTGACCACACCATTGACTTCCCTTTCTACGGTCATACTGGTTTCAGGCTCCATATTTAATCGTTTCTGGTCTGACCATCTTATTCCTCTGAACACCAATTCCTTTCTCCTTTCCAGCAAAATCAGATTCAAAGCGGCATTCTGGTCCAGATTTTCATAAGGCAATAGTTTTCCTTCCACATATCTGGTCTTTAAAAGTGAATAAAGCAATTCCAAACCTTGATCCACCATTCCCAACCTTACATTTGCCTCTGCTGCAATCAGAAAAATTTCATCGAGCGCAATTCCAGAAAACAGATCAAAATTCCCGACGTAACTCCCCCTAAACATGGCATCTCCATTTCCATTGGGCGTAAAATACAAGGTTTTCCTTAAATCATTTTCATGATATTGTTCGTACAGTTTGTTGTTTACCAATGAAAATTCTGAGCTCGTGACGCCAAAGGAACTTATCATTTGGCAGTAGAATATCGTTTCCTTGTTGAAGAGTGCCATCGGATACATCTTCTCAGCATCAAGATCACTGAAATTCATCAAGATATTATTGTCTGCCAAAGCAAGCTCAGCATGATCTTTGGCCAATTGAAAGTTTCCCAATTGTAAATATACCCTGGCCAAAAAGCCATACGCCGCCTGAAGTGTAGGCCGGATTGGATACGCTGAAGTTTTGGGAAGCAAGGCCAAAGATTCATTCATGTCCTTCAGGATCAGATCATATACTTCCTTTGCGTTTTTGAATTCGGCCTGGGCAGATATATCAGAAACCATTTTAACAGGAATCGTGACCTGGTCCATTTCTGGTGAAGCTGGCAAAGGGAGATAAAGTTGAGCGAGGGCATAATACGCGTACGCCCTAAAAAACAAAGCCTGTCCTCTATAATGGTCTTTTGTTTCCTGTTCAGAAATTATGTCATCCAATAGATCCAAGATAACATTCGAATATAAAATTTGCCGATAATGAAGGGCAAAACTCGTGTTGGATACATCCGGCGGATACAGGTCCCTCTCCCACAGGTATGCATTTTTGAATTGAGGCGCAATTGTCTCTAGATAGTCCCCGGTTGTTTGAAAATCATCAGAACTTACCAGTCCAATGAGTTGCTCCCTGTTAAAATATCCGAAATTATTCAGTATGGCATTGATGTCTTCCAAACTATCCGGTACAACTATTGCTTTATTTGGCTTGGCATCCAAAAAGTCCGTGCATCCTGAAGAAATGCCGGTGAGCAGGCCAATCACGATTATATATATTAAGTTTTTCATGTTTTTTTCTGTTAATAATTTATTTGGTGTAAAAATTTAAGAGTTGAATAATTTTATTTAAACCAAGGTTTAAATACCATTTGTGGCGCGCAATCATCATGATAACCTTGAAATCGTTTACTGCCTCAAAAGAAAGATTAGGACGATAGTTTTGGTGTTCCTCAAAAATCCAAACGAATACCAAATGCAATGCTTTTTGGTGCTTCTGCTGTTTGATAGTCAGGATCAAGGATATCGTCCGATGCTTTCCAAAGAATTCCCAGATTGTTTACATAGGCATAAATTTCAGCACCTTGAAACCAAAAATTTGGGACTTTATTTTTTGTCAGCGTATAGGAAAGTCTTATATCCTGAAGTCTGACATGGTCGCCTTTTTCCACAAGTGATTCCGAAAATCGGTAAAAATTTTGCCTATTGGCATTTGCTGTGGCGGGAAGTGAAGGAATATCCGTCACCAACTCATCTCCTGGAGTTTGCCATCTTCTGTCATAGTCCCCGTGTCCGATTTCTCCCCTCAAAAGCCTGAAATAATCGATGGAATTTCTTCTGTAGTAATATCCCATCCTATAGGAAATATTGACTGAAACTGAGAAGTTTTTATAATGAAAGTCATTTCTGAATGCACCGAAGTGGACAGGACGGGCAGATCCGTGGTAAACCAAATCCTCTGTTATTGCCGAGCTTGTGATTGCAAAATATTCCTCGCTTTTTTCACCGTTCAAAAAACCAATGGGATTACCGGTGTCAGGATTTAACCCTGCTGATTTGTAGCTGTAAATGGAAAATAAAGGTTTTCCTTCAACAGGAAATGCGCCGCCATTGATGGCGGATTCCAACAGGAAAGCCGCAGTGAAGGGAATGTCATACCTGCTCACTTTTTCATCCACCCAAGAGTATAGTAAATTGGGATTCCATCGGAAACTTTCTTTGGAAAAATTACCTGTCAAAATCAGGTCCAAGCCCCTTGTTGTGGTGTTGGCAAAGTTTCCACGAAAAGTGGTCAGGCCGGTTGATGCGGGCACGGGATAATCTCCGATAAGGTCTATCCCTTCCTTGTTATACAATTCCAGACTTCCGGAAAACATGGCGTTGGCAGTTTCAAAGTCCAACCCGATATTGGCAATTTTGATCCTCTCCCATCTGAGTTCCGGATTGGGTGGATTAATGATATCCGCTACCTGAAGGTTGGGAATTATACTGAAATTCAGTGAATTTAAATATCTGGCAGTAATCAGGGAAGAAAGCGTTTTATCGACATTGCCGTTATAGCCATAGGTGGTCCGCAGTTTTAAATAGGGGAAATTGGATGCAGAGGCGAAATTCTCTCCGCTGATGTTCCACCCAAAGCCTGCTGACCAGAGCGGGACTCCCCTTTTGTTGGTCTCCACCCCAAAAAGATTGGATTGGTCCTTTCGCATACTTGCCGTAAAATCAAACCTGTTGTCATAACTATAGCCTGTATTGAAAAAGTAGGAAACAAACCTGTCGGTTATTCCGGAGTGAGAAACCCCTGAATTGATCGTTGCCCTCTGCCCGGGATTATGAAACCTTGGCCAAGTGGTCACATGATCCACCGGCTGACTCAGGCCCAGTTCGTCCCGATAGCCATAATAAAGGGCAGAAGAAGACAACCCTTCCCTATTTTTGAGTTCATATCCTCCCAAAGCATTGATTGAATGTTTGATTTTCCAAGTTTTTGAATAGGACAGTTGACCTCTCAAATTGTGTGAGATAGAATTGCCGGTAAAGGTTGACAAAAGGTCACCTACAGGAACGGGTCGGTAATAGCTTCCGTCTCCGTTTGGTTGCGTGAATTGATTGATCAAATCCCTGACCTGGTAACTTGAAAAGGGAGTGAGGTCCCTACGCATGTTCGTGTTTGACCAATATTGATAGAGGACAGAGGCCTTGAGTCCCTCCAAAATTTCATAGGAAAGGCCCGTATTGATACGCCAATCCACGTTTTCAGTCCTATGATCAAGAATTCCCTTTTCTGCCAAAGGCATGTTCCGCCAGTCCAAAAGTCCGCTTCCTGCCACACTTTCCTTGTACCTTGCGCTGAAATTTCTCGTTATTTCCTGTGGATTTCCGTTCTCGTCCGCCAATCTCTCATAGGGATACCCTTGAGGTACATTCGTCTTTTCGATGCTGTTTGCTTTTGTCATAAAAACAGCTGCATTCATTTCCAGTTTTTTGTTGGCACTTGTCCAGGCATCTTTCAGTGTCAATGTGAATCTGTTGTTCGAGTTTCCGGAAACTGCCAACGCATTGTCATCATATCCAACCGACACCAAATACCTGTGCCTGTCTGATGCTCCGTTGATGTTCAATGCACTTTGCTTATAGACTGCATTCGAATAATAATATCTGCCCAGGTCACTTCTGATATCCGATGTTTTAAATCGTTCCAATATTTGCTCCCCCTCCTCTTGTGTGATCAATCCATCCCTCATTTTGATAAGGGTTTCCACTCCGGGAGAAAGTCCCGGTTTGTTGGCACTTCTTTCCTGAGTTCGATAAAAATTCCTCTCGAACAAAGTCCTCTCGGTTTCAATAAAATCCGGCATATTCATCTGGGGAACATAATAGAGGTTAGGCTGTTGAAAAACCGAAATGTTGGAATTAAATGAGATGTTGGTTTTTCCGGTTGTGCTTCCGCTTTTGGTCGTGATCACAATCACCCCATTTCCTGCCTGGGCACCCCAGATGGAGGCCGCTGCGGCATCTCTAAGCAAGGTGATGCTTTCCACATCATTGGGATTGATACTTTCCAATGGCCCGTCATAAGGGAAATTATCGATGACAACCAATGGCCGAGCATTGGAAAACAGCGTACTCCTTCCCCTTATACTGATTGGATCACCATCCGACCTGGCCCGGTTCAGAATAAGTCCAGATGAGACATCTTCCAGCCTGTCAATTATATTGGAACTTACACGTCGGTTTAAAAGCTCCCGGTCCAATTGAACAAAAGAACCTGTAGCCCTTTCTTTGGGGATTTCCTGATAACCAGTGGAGAAAACTTCCACTTCCTCCAATGACAATCCCGTTCCGTCCAGGAAGATTTCAGGATTTATGGAGATGGGCAAAACCAAGGTTAACTTTTTTGTCCCCAATCCGATGTAGGAAATTTCCAATGTATATTTTCCTGCGGGCAATCTAAAGTTAAATTTTCCTTCTTCATCGGTAAACACCAATGTCTCGCTGTTCAGTATCCTAACCAGTGCTCCGGGAACAATTTTTTGGTCTTCAAGGGATAGGACCGTTCCCTGAAGGGGATGCAGAGCCGATTCCTGTCCCCATACTTTCCCGGTAATCACCAGGAAGGCCAATATCAGTAATGTGTTTTTCATGGTTTTTTATATTTAGTTGGAGGTATTTATTTCGACTTTGTACTGTTTGCCTTTTCCAAAAGGACCAAAAATTCTTCTGGTGTGCGGGCGTTGACCGTGGACATAAAAATTTTCTGATCTGGATCAATGATCATTTTATAGGGAAAGGAACTGATCTGATAAGTTTTCAGGAATTCATTTTCCATGTCCCCTATCCAATGGTTATTTGTGGAAGGGGGTGTGTATTTCTCAGATTCAAGACTTGATTGATAAAGAGAAAAGTCCCTATCTGCATTTATCGTCACCAACACGTAATTGGGATTATTCTCAAGCTTAGCGTGTAGGGGTTTTAGGATGTTCTGGTTGTAAAAAGCACAAAATCGACAGCCCGTTATCCAAAAAGAAAGCAACACGGTTTTGCCCCGATAACTTGACAGGTTTATTTTTTTGTTTTCCGCATTGAAAAATTCCCCCTCCAAAACAGGTCTTCCCGACACTCTGACTTCCAGCAACTCTGTCAGAATATCTTTGATCCAGGCGGTTTCAATGGTCGAATTCACCACTTCAAAAATCCCGGCGGTTTCCTCCATCAGCATGTAATTATCCAACACATACCTGGCATAGATACCATCTCTGAGTTTTGGAGGATGACTGTCGATCAGGGAATAGAAAGGAATGTTTTCCACCAGATGTTGTGTTCTGATCGCTTCCAATCTGGCATGGACATAAGATGGAGAATATGCATACTCAGGCAACTGTTCAAATTCCACCAAAGGCAGTACCTTTTTTTGGTAGCATTCGAATAGCTCCTTCTTGGGTTGGAATATTCTTTGGAAATTGATAAACAGTGGTAGGGATGCCTTCCCCAGTATATCTGCCCTGAGAATTTTGGTAACATCCGTTTTCAACGTGCTTTCATAAAAACCCAAAATCTTCATGGCCTCATGCTGGAATGGGCTGTTTTCCAGTAAATCATTTACATAACTTTCATCTAAAGCTCCCGGACTGATAAAATTCATCAACAGTCTCAGATCTGATTTTTTTGCCAATGCCTGCTGGTAAAAGGGCCCGAATTTGGGACTGGACTTCGCCTTTTCCGGATTATCAGTGACCACCACCGGTGAAGTGTTGAATGACTTTGTATCGAATTCTCTATGGATTGCCAATTGGGCATCGAAGAGATTCTTGGCATTTCCTCCGAACTGAATCGAATGTGATTCCATGTCTATCCGGATTCTCAGCCTGCTCCCAGCGACAATCAGAAAATTATTTATCACCACCTTTCCATTGATCAGCAGGGTTAGTCTGGGATAGATTTCGGGGCTCTCAAACCCTACTTCAAACGTTCTGAGCCCAAGGCTTCCGTCAAATATGTTTCCGTCATCCGTTTTTAGAATGGACTTCTGCGGACTCGGTATCTCCTTGTTTTCAAGGATCATATGATCCCAAAGACGCAATTCAACCAGGTCTGACTCCATTCCGCCTTTTATTTCCCCGTATATGGCAATGGCATTTAACTCCCCCACCCCAGTGGGCACGGAGTCCGCAGACTCCGCCCCTGGGTGAACAGCAACTTTTTGCTGGGCAATGGACTGGCCTGTGAACACGAACAGGGAGGCCAGGATAAAAAATATTGTTTTTGCTTTCAGGGTGAGAAGCGTGGATTTTATGAGAATCGATTGTGTATTGGTCTTGTCTTCTTCTTTAGAAAACAAAGCCATCCCTTTGGCGATGCGGTGGAGAATCCGCAGCAAGCAGGGAACCCGCCTGCCGATGTAGGCCACCGCCCTTAGGTCGGAAAGCCTATGGCCCCTTGAAGGGGTATATGAG
>NZ_JAUSPP010000048.1:0-13344 GCF_030656585.1 Rhodonellum sp. | reverse complement strand
TAATTGGGTGAAAAAAACATAACAGGCCGGTGAAGCTACCAGGTGGCTTCCCGGCAACAGCAGGGGGCAAAAAAATCCGGCCGTCCCTCTCGGAAGGCATGCAGGCCAAAACGACCGGAGATAAATTACACATTTAACGCTTTAAAGTTATGAAAAATCAAATGAAAGTCCTCCTACGGGGAGGCGTATTGATGTTGGCTGCGGTATTTGCCTTTGCTTTTACCGAGCCGATGTCCGGTTCAGAGACAGTTTGGGGAAAAGAAAGCCCTGAGGCTTTACCGATAGCGGTGGAGCTGGGAAGTAATGAGTACAATTGTAACCTTGAAATCACGGAAACTTGTATTTATTCAAACCCACAGGCTACCACCCCGCATCCTCAGTCTCCAAACGGCAGATTTGTGTACATGGGAAGTAAAAAATAATTCAAAATTTGCTTCAGGTTAATTGGTGATCCCCGTTTTGGGGATCACCTTTTTTTGAGTTTTTATCGCAATCTGATTTCTTCCTGTGGAATCGGAAAAGTAAAATTATCCGGTGTAGGATTAAACTCAAAATGCTGATTGCCCAAAATCCGGATCAAATTCACCTGGGAGGCATCCATCGCCGCAAACCTTTTGAGATCCGACCACCTTAACCCCCTAAATACAAGTTCTTTTTTTCTTTCCGCCATTACAATATCCAATATTTCTGAATCTGGGATCAAGTCTCCGTGATCAATAGCCCCTTCTTTGTATCTGTTCTTCAACAGGTAGAATAAATCTTCCTTAGCGCTGTCAAAATTCCCTTTCCGGGCGTTGCTCTCTGCCCTTATCAATAACAACTCGCCATCCGTCAATCCTCCAAACAAATGAAAACTCCCTGAATAACTTCCCCTGAAATTGAATCCGCCATGGTTTCTTCGGATAAAGTAAATATCCTTTCTCAGATCATTTTCGGAATAGGTGTCGTACAAAAGGGTATCTATCCTCGTCTGTTGGTTTGTTCCAAAATTGAATTGCAAGGCATTTGAATGGAAAATCACTTCAGGGTTCGCCATTGGTATTTTATAAGTTGCACTTGAAGTGATCTTGTTGAAGTCCAGTATTTCAATGCCGGACGAAAGTGCCAAATCTGCATTTTCTAAGGCCCGATCAAAATCGTTCATGGATAGATAAACCCTAGCCATCATGGCATACGCTGCTTTTTTTGATGGTCTGCTCTTGTATTTGGGATTCTCGGGCAGGCTGTTCAGGGAGGCTCTGAGGTCATCGATGATAAATTGATAGCCGTTTTGGAGGGTTTCAAACTCAGAAAAGTGATTGACATCCGGTTTTTTAGGTAAGGGGATGGCCAATATCCCGCCCGCAGTTTCCGCCAGGTATTGTTGTCCATAATTTTTGATCAGGTTGAACATTGAATATGCCCTCAAAAATCTGGCTGAACCGATTACATTGTTCAAGGCATCCCTTTCACCGGGATTTTTTGGAGTTATCGTACCTGCAGTCTCCAAACAGATATTTGCATAAAAAACCTGTTGGTAAAACCGCTGCCATTCGGTAGCGATTTCGATTCCTTCAAACATTGTGTCAAATTCCCTCAAATGGGTTCGCTGAATCTGGGTCGATGTGAAGGAAGTAAAGCCAGCCTCAGTGATATAGTATTCATCTGCGGCCACAATATCCAAAATGGTATTGTAATTGAAAATATTGACATTGTCCATCAGGGCTTGAAGGTCTTCGATACTTTCTGGGACTGAAATACTTTTATTTGGTTTTTCATCCAAAAACCCATCACATCCGGAAATCCATCCTAATGAGAGCAAAACGATGAGTGTTGATATGGTTTGTATTTTCATGATAGAATCATTTTTATTTGTTAGGAAAAATTGAAGTACAGGTATTTTAAGTTTACTTAAATAGGTTTGTGAAATGGAAAAGGTGGCCGGTGGTACAAGCACCGGCCGTCCTGCCTAATAGGATTTCGTCACCGTCTGTGCATCCGAAAGCCACATTCCGGTTAATCGTCAACTAAAAACCTTATGAGGAATTGGACGGCAGGCCTTTTTTTAGTATTTGGTATGTGATATTTGGTTATTCTCAACCCCTGTTTCCTCAAAAAACCCTGTCCGCCACAGCGATAAGGACACTGCAACCCTAGTTTAGCATGGTTATACATAAGTAAGACGGACAGGGAGTGTTATTGAACACTGGTCAAGATTATTGTTCTCTGATAGTATCTGGATGTTTAGAAATCAACCCGGAGGCCGAGTGCTATGCTTCTCAAAGGTCTCATGGTTCTAAAGTCAGGATCCAGCGGATCGTCAGAGGCCTTCCATAAAATCCCGATGTTGTTTGCATAACCGTAGATTTCTGCTCTTTGGAATGGAAGTTTTGACATTTTCGTTTTGTCAAGGGTATATCCGATTCGGATATCCTGCAACCTGATATGGTCTCCTTTTTCCACCAATACATCAGAATAGTTATACATATTGTCTCGCAAAGCATTCAATGTGGCGGGCATTGAAGGAACGTTGGTTGACAATTCATCACCAGGATTCTGCCATCTCGCGGTATAATCCGGATGTCCTCCCTGACTTTGGAGAATCGGATTGTACCTAACCGATTCCCGTCGATAGTAATATCCCATCCGGAAAGAAATATTGGCCGAAAGGGAAAAATTATTCCAGACCAGAGTATTTCTTAATGCGCCGAATGACGTAGGTCTTCTTGATCCGTGGTACTGGATCGTTTCAGGCGAGGCATTGTTGAAAATTTCAGCATATGACTGACTTGGTTCACCTTCCAGTATTCCCAAAGGATTTCCGGTTGCAGGATCCAATCCTCCCCAGGGAAGGCTGTACATTCCAAAGAGCGGTTTTCCTTCCAAGGGAATATTTCCCAATTCCAAATAATTGATCGCTGCTCCCTTATAGTAATAGCCGGTCACCTCTTCATGGATATAACTGTATAAGAAATTGGTTTGCCACCTGACTCTACCGGTAAGGTTGAGTGTCTGAACGTCGAGATCCAAGCCTTTGCTTCTGGTGTTGGCTGTATTCCCCCTAAATCTGAACACCCCTGTAGATGGTGGCAACGGAGTGTCTCCGATCAGATCGTATCCGTTTTTTTGGTAAATATCCACAGCGGCACGGACCCTTCCATTTTTTGATTCTGAATCCAAGCCTAAGTTATAAATCCGGATCCTTTCCCATTGGAGCAGGGGATTGGCAGGATTCAGGATATTTGCCCCAAGCTCCCCCGCAGGGAGAGTAAAGCTTCCATTTGTATAAAACTGGGCAGTGGTGAAGGCAGTCAGTGTTTTATCAATATTGCCGTTGTATCCAAAGGATCCACGGATTTTAAGGTAGGGCAAATTTGTCCAGGTGTAGAAATTTTCTTCACTTACAGTCCATCCCGCTCCCAATGACCAAAGTGGAACACCTTTTTGATTGGGCTCTACCCCAAATAAATTTGAGGCATCTTTACGGGCACTGACGGTAAAATCCAGTTTTTTCTTATAAGAATATCCGGCATTGAAATAGTAGGAAATGAATCTGTCCACCAGCCCACTGTGTGCAATCCCATTGAAAACGGATGATAGGTATCCATCAGGAAAAAGCAAATAGCGGCCCACATGATCAACCGGCTTACTCAATGACCTGCTTTTATCATATCCATAATAGCGAACCGAATTGGATTCCGCCTGCATGTCCTTTATTTCGTATCCCAAAATGGTGTTCAGTTCATGATCGGTACTCCATGATTTATTATAGGACAACTGGCCTCTAAGGGTATGGCTGTGTGCTCCTTCATTGGTCTTATCAATAATTCCGCCCTCTGGCACAACCCGTGATATGCCACCGCCTGAAAGGTGCTGTGTGAATTGATTGATCAGATTTCTCGTGTAAAACAGGGAAGGGTCTCTAAAATTTTCATTGGTCCCGTCACTTTGCCAGTATTGGTACAGCAATTCAGCCTTAAGTCCTTGGGTGATTTTATACCCTGTGGAAAGGTTGATCCTATAATCATTCTGTCTGTTGTCAATGGAACTCCTGCCCAATTCATCCAATGGGATATAGTTCCAATCCAGAAGACTTGCCACGGATTGGCCTTCGATGAAGCGACGACTGTACTTTTGTGTTATGGGCAGGTGGTTACCGGCTTCATCCACCAGTCTGTCGTAGGGATATGTACCTCCCGGAAGTTCTGTGGTTTGGGAACGGTTCTGTCTTACCAGGTAAACCCCTAATCCTAGGTCAAATCTATCATTGGATGATTTCCAGCTATTTTTCATGGATAGTGTTATTCTTGAGTTTGAGTTTCCCTGGACATTTTCCGAGTTGTCATCCCATCCCGATGAAATCGCATAGGTATGTCTTTTATTTCCTCCCGTAAGATTCAGGGCGTATTGCCTGTTCACGGTTTGTCTGTAAAAATACTTGGAAAGGTCATTTCTAATATCAGAATTCCTGAATGCGGCGATTTGATTATTTGCCTGGGATGCTGAAATACGCCCATCTCTTTGGGCAATCAGGGTTTCTACCAATGGGGATAAAGGCGGCCTGTGAAAAGCATTTTCATTTCCGGAATAGAACCCGCGACCAAACAGCAATTGTTCTACCTCCATGTAATCGTTGACAGAAAGCTGGGGCCTGTAAAACAGATCCGGTTTTTCTACAATGTTGATATTTGAATTGAAGCTCAATTTAGGCCCGGAAACTCCTCCTTGTTTTGTGGTGATGACGATCACTCCGTTCCCTGCCCGTGCCCCCCATATACTGGCTGCGGCGGCATCCTTGAGCACGGTAATGTTTTCCACATCATTTGGATTGATGTTTTCCAGTGGACCATCGTAAGGGAAATTGTCGATAACGATTAGTGGTTGTGTGTTGGCAAACAGGGTGTTTCTGCCTCTGATACTGAGCGGATCATTACCTGAGCCTGCCCGGTTGAATACCAGACCGGAAGTTACGTCTTCCAATCTTTCCAACAATCCGGTGCTTACTCTTCTGTTCACCAGTTCCCTATCCAGATGTACAAAAGAACCCGTGGCCCGTTCCTTGGGGATTTTCTGATAACCCGTAGCCAACACATCTACTGTACCGACTTCCATTTCGGCAGGATCCATTTCAACTGTCAGTCTGGACAGTTGCGGGATAAAAACTTTGGAACTGTAATTTAGATATCCAAGATACCTGACCGTGACCGTATGATGGCCTTCCTCCATTAAGAAAGAAAATTCACCATTTTCATTTGAGACGGCTGAACGATTTTGGTCACCGACCTGGATAAGTGCACCTACAAGGAATTCCTTTGATTGGGAATCCACAACAGTACCGAAGAAGCGATGCGTTTCGGCTTTCTGGGACATGGCCAAATTGGCCATCAGCAAAAGAAAAAAGGTTAGTATTGATTTTTTCATGGCATATAAGAGGTTAGTTAAAATTTTCATTGAATTGCTTTCAGATCCCGGATAGAGTCGCTGATGAGTTGAATGAATTCTTTAGGGGTCGAATTGAATATCCCTGACCTTATGATTTTCCCCTGCTGATCCAACAGCATCATGTAGGGGAAAATATTTATCCCGAAATCCTTCAAAAAATCATTTTCTCCCCCACCCTCTGCGATCAGGTGGATGGCATTTTTTGGGGAATATCTTCCCGATACCACACTCTTCATCCAGGTTTCCCTGTCTTTGTCGGCAGAAACAGATACCATTTTAAATCCGGGTTGTCCCTGAAAAAGTGAGTCTGCCTTGGACAGGAAGTTTTTGTTGATTTGGACACAAGCCCCGCAACCGGTAAACCAAAAATCGATCAATACCACCTTCCCACGGAGCTGCTCCAGTTCAAAATCCAGCCCTTTTTCATCGGTCATCACAAAATTGGGGATAGTTGTACCCAAAGAGGTTTTGTCATACATTTCGGTGATGAGCCGGTGAAAACCCCTGTCTCCCAACAAGTCCAGAGAATTTTCTAGCAACAACTTGTCAGAAGGGTCTGTGCTGAATTTTTCCATCAGGTGTTTGGTGATCAGGATATCCCTGAAAAAATCAGCATCCATTCTTTCCCAGATTTCGGTAATTTTCGCATAAGACAGATTTGCCTCTGCCATCAACAACATTTCCTTCAGCATTATAAATTGCTGGGAATGGGCGGTCAAATTATTATCCTTGGGAAAGAGGTTTTTCATTTCATTCTCGAAAAGCTGCCTATGTTGATCGAGTAACTTCAGGTCACCTTTCTTTATCGCTAAAGGGAGAAAGTATCTGCAAAATTCATAGACTGTGAGGTACCTTGTTTTTGCGAAATATTCAGTTGATAAAAGCTCGGTAGCAACCGGCCCCATTTGGTCCCTGTACCTGTTGATGATATCCTGATAAGGCTTGTCGTCCCAATTCTGAATTTGTTTAAGGGTACTTTCAAGTGCGGTCTCGGGTTTGGTCAGCGGGATGACTTTTCTTCCGAAGGATGTATTCTGAAGGGCCACTGTCCCATCCGGATCATTCCAAATTTCTTGAGAGGTAAAAAACAAAGGAGTAACAGGCTTCTCCAACTGCTGAGCATAGTACAAAACCTCCAGTTCTTGCTGGCACCTGAACTTTGGTGCTGCGGGACCTCCGAAAACAACCCGGTTCTTTCTCAGGTCGAACCTGATTTTTATACTGTCGCCGGGTTCTATGAGGTAATTCTCCATGAAAACCGTATTCTCATTTGAAATAGTCATAAATGCCGGAGAATCCATATCAGGGACCAAGAGGTCAAACATCCTATCATACATCGGGGTGATCCCATTCAATATCTCCCCTTTTCTTGTGGTGATGTCAAATGAATTTCCTGTTGGGTCTTTTCTTCCATCGCCTATGGGATACCTGAAAATTCTGATATTGATATTCTCAATGGCGGGGAAATCAGAAATCTCCCCATATAACACCACCGGAGCAGACGCCCCCACCCCAGTGGGCACGGAGTCCGCAGACTCCGCCCCTGGGTGAACAGCAACTTTTTGCTGGGCAATGGACTGGCCTGTGAACACGAACAGGGAGGCCAGGATAAAAAAGAAGGTATATGTTTTCATCGTGTAAGGAGTTTAGTTTAAATGCTGTGGAATGGAAGCGGAAAGGTGTTTTTGAAAGGGAATTTTAATGGATTGATGACCGTCCCTGGGATCCGGATGCTTTGGATTTGAGTTTCCTGCACTTTCTTTTTGTTGATCCTCCAAATGTGGATTGGGGGATGGTATCCGCCCGAAGGGGACTTTAGAGGTTCTGGCAAACGTGGTCCATTGCCTAATGGAAGGGCTTGCGTTTGCCGGTGAGGGCTGGGAGAACAAATCGCTTGCGACTGCTTTCAGGAATTGCCTGGATTGTATTCTTGTGGCTTGCATTGCCTTCGCCATCAGGGCCATCCCTTTGGCGATGCGGTGGAGAATCCGCAGCAAGCAGGGAACCCGCCTGCCGATGTAGGCCACCGCCCTTAGGTCGGAAAGCCTATGGCCCCTTGAAGGGGTATATGAGGTTTGGCTTCGGTATAGGCATAGGAGTGCCAGGAAGCAGTTTTGGATTGCTTTTTTCATGGTGGGGATTCGTAAAGTTTTGAAAATGATGCCCGCTGTTCGAAGGCGCAGCCTCCCCCTTTTCAGGGAGTGGTTGCAAGTCTCGAATGGCTGTCGGCTTGGCTTGGGCAGGCTGCTTGATTACAAGGAATAGGTTTGAGAAAATGGGATTTCTGACCTGCCAAAACTAGATACCCATTCAAAAAGAGGTGGTACCGCCTCCCTTAAAAAATCAATCCGGGGATTTGATCAGGTTCTTTTGGATTTGCTTGATGGTCTTGGTTGGGAGGACAAATGAACCCGGAAATCCACCGTATGTCAAGTATGGGGCTGTATTTCCACCTGACTGATACAGAGGTCTCTTTTCGGGGAAGTCCCCTACCCAACAAACCAGCAGGAAGTTTTCCATCGGAAAAAGTCCAACTGTCGAAATGAAGTAAAAGGCGCTATCCTGATCGTCCAGGCAAGGCTCCCTGTGGACAAAGGACAAACAGAAATGGCATAGGAGTTCCCTTAAGAACTGAATGGTTCTTTTTTTCATGGCATCTTTTGAAGCGACAGGGCAACCTGGAAAATGGACGGAAAAACGTCTGGAATCCAAGTATTTGTGTCTGTTTTAAGATTGATTTTGGGTGTAAAGCCTTCGGTCTGCGCTGCAGCGGAGGGAGGATTGCTTTACGGGTGCAAGGACAGCTACAAGGGATATAGCTTTAGTTTTTCGTGAGGAACTCAACTGCCTTGTCTCGTGGGTAGGATGAATGAGGATTGATTTTATTAAATTATATTCAACTCAACCAACTCAATACAATATTTTCAGTCCGGAGACTTGATTAAATTTTTCTGGATTTCGAATAGTGAAAGATTCCTAGAGAAGTCAATTGTGGTCAAAATGAAGCCAAACTTTTGCCTATTTTGGTCTTTGGGTAGCCCATTCATTTGCGTCCGAATCCTTAATAAAAATCTCATGTACAATTCTAAATAATATTTTATGAAATTAACTTATCCGTGAGTAGTTTAGCCATTGCTCAAAGTAGTTTGAGTTAATTTTTAATCTTGTTTTAAAAATTATTCCAAAAAGTCCGTCTGATTTGATTGAATTATTACGGATAAGGCATTAAATTAGTAGAAATAAAAGATTATGCAGGAGAAAGAAGACAACGGGTTTACTGTTTTGGAAAACAAAAACATCGGCAGGAATCTGTCCACGTTTCGAAAGTTGCGTGACAGAAAGGCCATGGAAGTCGCTGAACATCTTGGCATCAAGGAAGCGACCTATACCAAATATGAAAGAGGGGAAAGCAAAATCACCATTGATCTGATCCAAAAAGTTGCTGAATTTTTAAATGTGGATCCCCTTCAGATCGTTACAGCCAATCCAGGTTACATTATTGAAAACTTGACAAATTCTCCATTCTCAATCACTGGAAATGTAAAGACTAATTTTGCTGACAAAAATCAAGTCGAGGTCATGATGAAAATGATGGAGACGATGATGCAGATGAATGAGACAATTAAAAGAATATTGGAAGATCGGAAATAGGGTTTGATTGGCAGCATTTCAAATAGGATGCACGCTATTTTTTGGAGAGGCTGGGAAATACACTGTCGAACAATTTACAGAAAGTTCCAATATGCACGGCCAAATTGAAGCACAAAAAAGCTGGATGAAACAGGACTTCATACTATTGGCATTGGAACTTGAAAAACTGAAGGAATATTCCGGACTGTATTGGCATAAAAAGTTGCATCTCGAAAAAGGAACCATTCCTTTAAACCTTGGCTACACCAAAGCCATAGCCTTCTAGCACCAAGACCGGGTGTCAATCCTCCCAAAATCACGGACTTAACACGGAGTTGATGCGGTTTTAATGTGGCTTTCCTATTAGGGAACCGTGAATTTTTTTTATCTTGAAGGCTAATTTTTCACCAAGCAAAACCAGATCAGCATGGCCAGACAAGCAGGTATCATCAAGTTAACCGGAAGTGTAGGGGGTGTCACATTTTATATGCGGAAGGACGGGACCTATTTTGCCCGGAAAACACCTGGAATCAGCAAGAAGACATTCAAAACTTCCAAAAATTTTGAAGGATCGCGGAGGGCTGGGCAGGAATTCGGTCAGGCGTCGCGCGTGAGTTCCAGATTGAGGAGAAAAATCCTGCCCCTGATGTTTGAAATGGATAAAGGCTATCTGCCAAGCAGGATGACTGCCCATTTTCAAAAGGTACTGCGGACAGACCCCACCCATGGCCCGGGGGAAAGAAAAATCTCGTTTGGCAACCTCGACTTAATGAAGGGCTTTAGGTTTGGGACGGAAGTTTTGAAGGACATCCTCGGCGGGGTTCCCCATCTTCATTTTGACGAATTCCAAAAAAGCTATACAGTGGATTTTTCTGAAATGGGAACAACGGTAGCTGTTCCGAAAGCAGCAAGCCACTCTCAAATCCGGATTGCAATGGTGGGTTTGGAGGAGGATGGATTGGCGGAGTTTATTCTTTTGGCGGAGAATATCCCCTATTTACCTGTCGGCATTGAAACAGACCATTTGGGTAAAGTGGAATTTCATCCTGAGGAGAAACTGCATGCCGGACAATTGGTTTTCATGATCCTTGGTATTCGTTTCTTTCAGGAGGTCAATGGAGAAATGAATGCCTTAAGAGAAAGTGAGGCTTTCGGCTTGGAGGATTGTTTTTTGGCGTCCTGATCGACAAGTGTCTTACTATCACATTCTTTACCCCATGGGTTCACCATGCTATTTTCCACAGAAGGATCCCTGAAAAGCATAGAAATTCACCACTCGGAAGAGGGACCATACCCATGTCCTTAGCGACCAAAGCCATACCCCTCTGTACCAAAGTTGAGAAATAGCAGGGCTGTGGTTAGCGGCACCCAAAGAGAGAAGGCTGTTCAACCTGTTTTATGAATTGCGAATGCCATTCAACACTGTATTTATCTGATAATTAATCAGTTGTTGACTTTTCTTGACTTCACCCTATCGGTATCAGGAATTGGTCTCCAAATTGTCTGATTTTCTTTCGGTTTCAATCTCCTAAGAAGCCTTATGCATATTTTGGGTTCAAGATTGTACCTCCCGAACAGCGCAATGGCTTGGACATAAAAAAAGCCCTGAAAAGGGCGAGATTGGATTGTGAAAATTGGCGGAAGGAAGAGCGTTATTTACTTTTTCCTCCGATCCTCAAAGCTCTTGGCGACTTCCCTATAAAAATGTTCAAAACGATCCGTCACTTTTTGGATCGTATACTGCTCCTCGACAAGGATTTTGGCATTCTGAAGGATTTGAGTGAGGGAAGGATGATCATGAGTCAATACGCCGTGAATGGCTTGACCAAATGCAGATGTATCATTCTTAGGGACAAGGAAACCTGTCTTTCCGGTTTGGAGAACTTCTCCGATGCCGCCCACATCGTAGGCGATCACCGGAACTCCGCAATACATGGCTTCCAAAATCACCCCGGGCAAGCCTTCAATCTTGCTCGGCATAACCAAGGCGGTAGCCTTGCTTAAAATCGGGAAGATATTGGCTTGATTTGGGTTCAGGTGAATCCTTTCCAAAAAATCAGATTTCTGGATCCTTTGCCTCATTTCTTTTTCCAAAGATCCTGATCCCATAAAAACCAAATGCAGATCAGGCAAATCCGCAGCGAGTCTTTCAAAAACACCAATCATCCCCAGCGGATCCTTTTCCGGAACCCAACCCCCGATTTGAATCAGGAAAGTTTCTGGAAGTTTCAGGTTGGCTTCTTCCCCTCGCTTTTGATCAATCTCAAGGGAATCAATTCCAATCGGAATCACCCGAATCGGTTTACTTTTCAGTTGAAAAGTCTGAAGCACATCAATCGCCGAGGCCTCTGATACGGAGGCAATTCCGGCCACCCTTTCCAGTAAAAATCTGTTCCAGGTTTTCTGAAATCCATTCCTTAGAAATCCACTGATCTGATTGGCATTTCTGTAAACGATTGGAACTTTCCAACCAAATATCAATTGAGAAAGTACCGCAAACTTCAGTGTCTCGGAGGCATTGGCCTGAATGATGTCAGGTTTAAACTCCCGGACAAACTCAGCCAGTTTTTTCCATGATTTCCAATCGTAAAAACGCTTTTTGGAATCCGCATGAATACGCTTCACCTCACCGGCAAAAGGCAAATCCCCACTCCCATCAAACAAGCTCAGCACTTGCACTTCATGTCCTTTGGCCTTTAGGGCGGAGCCAAGCTGACAAGCAAAAATCTCCGCTCCCCTTCTCTGCTTTCTGGTAATGAGTTGAATTATTCTCAATGGTATCCGGATTATGTTTTGTCTACAAAAAGCAATCGTGAATAAAACCCCTCGTATTGCATGGCAACCCGTTTCAATTCCAGATTTTCTCGGGCAAACTGTTCGGCCGCATCCAAAATTCCGGAAAGGGAATTTTCGCTCAACTCCGTTATTTCCAAAATTGCCTCAAGCATCTTTATGGAATCATTGGCCGGAACCAGCCAGCCTGTTTGATGAGGCACCACCAATTCCGACACAGCACCCACATCGTAGGCGACCACAGGAATTCGGTGAATAAATGCCTCGCCGATCACAGCAGGCATTCCCTCTATTTTGCTGGGCAAGACCAAAATTGCATTCTTCGGTACTAGGGCAAAGGGATCGGGATGTGCTCCCAAAAAAGAAACGGCATGCGCAAGGCCTTTTTTCTCCACCAATTCTTCGGTCTGCCTTCTTAAGGGGCCTTCTCCAATCATCAGCAATTTGGATTCAGGCTTTATTGCGAGTAAAGCGGAAAAAACCCGGAGAAGTTCGGAATGATTTTTTTCAAAAGTAAATCCCCCGATGTGAACCAGCACCGGCTCAGGCAAAGGAGCTTTCAGGGAGATTTTTTCCGGAATCAGGATGCCGACAGGAATGACTTCGTGCAGCAACCGAAACGAGAACAGATTTTCAAAATCAAGTTGAGAAGCCTTACTGACCGCCACGATTCCACTGATACTTTTGTAAAGCCATTGGTTAAACAGTCTGACGGGTTTGGATCGGATGTATCTGCCAATGACACTGCCATTGTAAAAAACCGTCTTTCCCTTCCATCCAAAGATAATTTTGGAAAAGACCATGAACTTCAGCGTATCCGCAGCCATGGCCTGAACGATGTCTGGATTGAAATTCAGTAGGATCTGATGGATCGCTTTCCAGGCTCCATAATCAAAAAATCGATGGGAGGAATTCCTGTTCAGGCGGTGTATCGTTCCCGAAAAAGGCAAGTCAAAACCCCCTTCAAAAAGCGTAATCATCCTGACTTCATGCCCCATCTCGATCAATGCATCCCCCAGATGAGAAGCAAAGAGTTCCGCTCCCCGGGCCTGTGGTCGCTGAATCAGCATCAAAATCCTCATTTTCTTTTCTGTCTTTTCATCATAATGCCCATTGGTGTGTGTCCGTGGTCTGTGTCCCCACAGACCACTTAAAACCTACCCTATTCCGTGGTCTGTGTCCTCACAGAACACTTAAAACCTGTCCGCAACCGTGGTCTGTGTCCTTACAGACTACTTAAAACCTGTCTCGATAATCAGTCAAAAAACCAAAATCATCCATTACGGATTCATATTCGGTCTTTTATCTACCCCCTAAATCCCCCTTCAGGGGGACCTTCGATCGGCAGATGATATCTTATTCGCAATCAAAAATTCGATTCTATATAGCATCTGGATGCAAGTCAGTTAATTATACCCGTGGTCTGTGTCCCCTGACCACTTAAAACCTGTCTCGATAATCAGTCAAAAAACCAAAATCATCCATTACGGATTCATATTC
>NZ_JAUSPP010000047.1:0-3594 GCF_030656585.1 Rhodonellum sp. | reverse complement strand
TAGGATATTCCGGAAAAAGCCTATTGATCAAATCTTCACCGATTAGCGCCCGCAGATTCGTGTATTGCAAATCCTGGTCACCAACCAACATATCCGTCATGTACTTCAAAAGCAAAATTGACTTATAAGCAGTCCATGGTTCTGGTCGGTAATTTAAGATTTTGTATTCCAATGGCATTCTTGCATCCGTCATTTGGGCAATATATTGATTCACCCCGTCAGCATATGCCTCTAAAAGCCTGAATGTGGCAATGTCTTGCTCCTGGATAAATTTCATCCCCAGATCGGCCCCATATGTCAAGCCCTTTCTCCTTGTCATTCTGTCCAATTCCAAAGCTCTCTCTCCCACGATTTCAGACAGCCGTCCAGCTGCGGCCATGGTCTGGAATTCCATTTGCCAAAGTCGGTGCTGTGCGGTGACATAACCTTGGGTCCTAAAAAGGTCTTCCTCATTTTGAGCGAAAATATGGGGAATCAAATTTTCATCATAAATCACTTCAACCGATTCCTTGAGGTTTACCAGCCTTATTTCAGAATCTGAAATTTCATCCTCACTGTATGCATTTTGCCAAAAACCGTGATGGGGATCCAATAATTTCCCCACCGGTGGAATGGATCCAAATTGAAAAGAAATGGCTACTGCCAAGCAGACCGTGATCAATAAGACCAAAATGAAGACAAAATACCTCATAATAAACGTTTGGAGATTTTCAAAGACAAATTGAAATTGCTGTCAATAACTAAAATAATCGCGACAACTCAAATCTTTATAAAAAAATGCCCTTTCCTTGGTAGGGAAAGGGCTTGGCAATGATATCATGCTGCTATTGAATGGCAATTGGTAATTTTAATTTTTCCCATCTCACCACTATTCCTGGGGATTCGATAGCGATGGTCAATTGCTCTTGGCTACTTTCTTCCCAGAGAGGTTGAGATTCCACCCTTAACACATCATTCTCCAGCTTGTACTGAAAATGTCCATGTTCCAAATCCCACTCGGAATTGAAAATAACGGTCCATTTACCTGTAGCCTTTGGGATGGTGAAAAGCGAATATTTTCCAGCAGGAAGCTCTTTCCCTTCCACTAGTACATCTTTTGAGAATTCTACAAATGTGGCCTCATTTGCCCCTGTTCTCCAAACCTCATTGTAAGGTGCGATATCTCCCCAGACAACTCTTCCTTTTACGGAAGGCGCTCCATATTGAATTTTCAAATCCTTATCTCCAATTTTGCCTGCTATTTCCCTAAGTGGACTTGCTCTTTGCTCTTGGGAGGCTTTTTTTTCTGTTTCCATTCCTTCCATTTCGGTACCGGCGGATTCAGTCTCGGTGCTTTTTTCACCACCACAGCCGAAGAAAACAAGCGACCCTGTCAACAAAAATGACAACATCAATGCATTTGGTTTTTTCATATGTTCAACTATTTATTTGCCCGAATATAAAAAAAAAATTGAAATCAATTCTTATATTCAATCCAAATCCTTCATTCCCCAAACACTCTCCCTAAAACTTCCATCCACTTCCAAGGACCTTTAAATGGATATTTAAAGGAATGGTATAAAAAAAGCTTTCTATTCCCAAAAGGATGTTGTTAATTTTCCATCAAATTCAAAATTTTAAAACAAATGCTTTTACAAATGTTCAAAACAAATAAATTGAAACCAGGGGCGATTTTCTTCTTGATATTGGGACTGTTCATGGCCTGCCAGTCCAAATCGGATCACAAGACAATGGAGACCTTTGACAATCCATTTTCAGGTCCAAATCCATGGCCAGAAATCCGGAAGGAGAGAATTCAAAAGCTTCTCCCAGCAGCCATGGAAGCTGCCGGTGTGGATGCGTGGATAATCGTTTGTCGGGAAAACAACAATGATCCGATAGCGCACCATGTGGGGGGAGAGAATGCTGGAGGTACTGCCCTGTTCCTTTTTTATCTCGAAAATCAAAAAGCGAAATCAATAGTTTTTTCCCCTGTGGGAGAAATGACCGCTTTGGCAGAACTCAAAATCCATGATGAAGTCTTTCCCGTGGCGCGCGGTAATTCTGCGATTTTAGATGCAGGAGATTTCATCAAAAACAAAAAATTCAATAAAATTGCCATAAACAGCTCCGAGGAAAATGAGCTGGCTGACGGATTGAGTTATACACAAAGAAAGGAACTGGAAGTCACTTTAGGTACAGAATCTTCCAAATTGGTTTCTTCAGAAGAACTTCTTTATGAATGGCTGTCCATCAAACTCCCAGCGGAGGTAGAAATTATGACAAAAGCCGCCGAACTCAGCTCCAAGTGGCAATATGAGGCCTACCAGCAAGTCGTCCCCGGAAAAACCACAGATGCAGACATCGCCAAATTCCTGAAAAAGAAAATGGAACACTACGGGGTAAAAGACGGTTGGTCCCCTGCCCAAAACCCAAGCGTGAATTCAGGAATTGACCGCGGACATTCACATGCTACTGACAAAGTAATCCAGCCTGGGGACATCATTCAGACGGATTTTGGTATCCGTGTCTATGATATGTGGGTGTCAGATATCCAACGATTCGCCTATGTGTTGAGACCTGAAGAAACCACTGCGCCAGATTCTGTTACGTTTTATTTTGAATCTTCAAAGGGAGGAAACAGAATCGCATTGGCAGCCATGAAACCCGGTGTATTGGGATATGAAGTGGATAAAGCACAAAGGGTATGGATGGCCGAAAGAGGCTCCGAACCTGTCATGTGGAGTACTGGCCATCCCGTGGGATATGTGGCACATGACATCGGCCCCAATTTGGGTGGCGGCCTATTACCGGACCCTTCCGTGAGACCCGCAGCCATGAAGCCCTTAAAAGAAGGAATGCTTTTTGCATTTGACGGATTCCATGCTTGGAAACTGCCAAATGGCGGCACCAAGACCATCTCCGTGGAAGAAACGGCGGTGATAACAAAAGATGGAGCACGTTATTTGATCAATCCCCAAGAAGAATTGATTCTGATCAAATAAAATCAACCCTCCAAAACCGATTTTCCAAAAATGAACTGGTTTTGGAGGTTTTTCCTTTTGTTGATGCTTGAGCCTAGATCCTTTTCAATCAAGGTGGTTTGGATTAGGCAGGTTTTAAATTTAATTTCGTAAAAAATTTAGGTACGCATGATGCGATTGATAACAGGTATAATATTTTTGCTCTCTTTGGGTTTATTTTTTAGCGTCAATATTTCCCCTGAATACTTTCCCTATGTGGGATTGCTAACCCTGCTGATTCCGCCATTGATCGTCGTCAACGCAGTTTTGTTTCTTTCCTTGTTGTTGGCAAAAAGAAAATTGGCCTTACTTCCCTTGATAGCCGTAATTATCGGGTGGAAATTCATTGGCATCACTTTTCAAATACGACCACAACAGGAAAATCCTCAGGGACTTTCGGTCTTGAGTTATAATCTTCATTTGCTTTCCTATACCAGAAATGGTGAAGACCCAAATATCGTCCGTCAAAACATCATCAAATGGTTGAAAGAGAACCCCTCTGACATCAAATGCTTCCAGGAGTTTTACCAGGACTTCACTACTCCATCCAGAAATGCCATCAAGCAACTGGCAAATGATAATGGATATGAAT
>NZ_JAUSPP010000037.1:0-56685 GCF_030656585.1 Rhodonellum sp. | reverse complement strand
TGAAGATGAAATCCACCCTTCCGTATTTCAGCTTGAATTTCCGCAGCTGAATCTGGGTGCCTTCTCCACAATCCAACAACATGGAAGACATCCCAATTTCTACCAATTGGGATGTCTGATTTCTGCCATGTGCTGGGATGGCGGAATTGGAACCTAAAACGGTGATTTCAAACCTCAAAATTAATTTTCTTCTTCTTCTTCCTCTTCTTTGCCGTCGATCTCATGCATGAAAATCGCTTCTGCAGCTTCCTCAATGGAATCGACAATGTTGAATACTTTGTCCAACATGGAGATTTTGATCAGTTTCATGACGTGTTCCTGCGGAGAGGAAATGATGAAGATCCCGTCTTTGCTGAATTCACGGTTTCCAACCAACAATGCACTCAACCCACTTGAATCCACATATTTAACATTGCTCATGTCAATCACAAGATTGGGATAACCTTCTGCATGAACCGTCAGCAATTCTGACTTTAGTTTTGGGGAGAGGAATGAATCCAATTTCTCCTCATGAGGCGTAAAGACAACATATTGCTCTTTTTTATCTACACTGTATTTCATAATCGTGATTGTTTTTCAAATTTAAAAAGGTCATTTTCCAATGATGTCGATAGGACAAAGCTACTGGAATTCGCCCATATACTCTTTTATTTATTCAAAACCGAAGGGTCTCCACCTATTGTGTCAAGGTTTCAAGCGCCCAGTTCCTTTAAAACCGCTTTTTCGATCCTTTGTTCCAGTTGGGAAATATCTCCTTTGACAAAGGGTTCTCCGATGATCTGTTCGTAAAGTTCAATATACCTCCCGGAAATTTCCTGAACAAATTCATTGGGCATTTCGGGAACAAGCTGTCCTTCCTTGCCTTGGAATCCGTTGGCAATCAACCATTGCCGCACAAATTCTTTTGAAAGCTGTTTTTGGGGCAATCCGGCCGCTTGGTTGGCTTCGTATCCATCGGCATAGAAATACCGCGAGGAATCTGGGGTATGGATTTCGTCTATCAGAAGGATCTCTTCTCCGAATTTTCCAAACTCATATTTGGTGTCCACCAGGATCAGTCCTTTTTCCCTTGCCATCTCTGTTCCTTTGGCAAACAAGGCTTGTGTGTATTTTTCCAATACCGCATAATCCGCCTCGCTTACGATGCCTTTGGCAAGAATATCCTCCCTGGAAATATCTTCATCATGTCCGAAATCGGCTTTGGTGGTTGGCGTGATGATGGGTTCCGGCAATTTGTCGTTTTCTTTCAGTCCCTCAGGTAGGCTTACTCCACAAACGGATCGCTTTCCCGCCAGGTATTCCCTGGCCGCATGTCCTGCCAAGTAGCCGCGAATGACCATTTCCACCTTGAAGGGCTCACATTTCTTTCCGATAGTGACATTGGGATCTGGCGTGGCAGTGACCCAGTTGGGGACAATGTCCGCTGTGGCCTGAAGAAATTTGGCAGCGATCTGATTCAAAACCTGCCCTTTGTAGGGGATGGGTTTTGGCAACACCACATCAAATGCTGAGATGCGGTCGCTGGCGACCACTGCTATTTTGTCCTCAAAAAAATAAACGTCACGTACTTTTCCTTTGTAAAACCCGACTTGGCCGGGAAACTGAAAATGAGTTTCTTTAATTGCAGTATTCATTTTTTTCTTCTTTCGACAAAAATAGAAAAAGCTGGCCTTTTCTTGTTTGCCGGGTCCTTTTATTTGTGGATTATTTCTTCTTTTTCGGGATTCCTTGTGCTCAGTTCCTTTCCCTCATGGAAAAATCTCTCCGTTAACAATTTGCCGGTTTCGTCGAATAGCTTATAGGTGCCCTCCATTCTCCCTTTATGGTAAGGGATGATTTCTTGGACCTGCCCATTTTGGAAATACCGGATGGTTTCTCCCTCTTCCTGTCCATTGAGATAGAAAATTTCCTGTTGGAGTTCTCCGGTTTCATAATAGGCCGTGATTTGGGTCAATTTCCCTGAAGAATCGTGCTTGACGATTTCCCTTTTGGCTCCGCTTTCATAAAAACTTTGGATGGTCCCAACAGGCATCCCTCTTTTATAGAGGGCCTGTTCTGCCAATTTTCCGTTTTCATGGTAGCTTTTGAAGATTCCATCGGCTTCCCTATTTTTATATTTCCCGATTCTGGCCAATTGACCGTTGGGGAAATAGCTGACGGTTTCGCCTTCCTGATAGCCATTCTTATGCTTGAATTTTGACTTGAGGCTTCCATCTGGGTAATACTGGAGGTGTTCGCCTTCCAATTTTCCCTTTTCGTAGGAAATCTTGGCCATCAGTTCACCCCCTTGGTAATACTGTTCCTTGGTGCCATCCAACAGCCCTCTATCGAAATTGGATTTCTCCAACAGATTGCCCAAAGTATCATAATCATAACTCAAGCCCTGTGGGAGATTCCGCTCAAAAAATGTCCTTTGCCTGATTTTCCCATTTTCAAAATAGGTGATGACTTCCCCGTCGATCAGGTTGTCCCTGAAGGAAAGTTCCTGCGAGACGGTTCCGGATGGGTAATAGGTTTTGGAAGGACCCTCTCTTTTGTTTTGGGAATAGGAAATCACCCTGAGAGTGTCTTTTGTCCCGGGGAAAAAATCCACAAAAACACCTTCCTTCTTCCCGTTTTCAAGTTGCCCGACGACCGCAAGTGAACCCTCTTCGTAGTACAATTTATATTCACCTTGTCCCACACCGTTGACTTCGGGGTAGACTTCCCTGATTTTAAGTTTTTGTTCATCATAAAAAGTCCTGACCAACTTCTGTGCAGAAGCTTCCAGGGTGATGCAGCATAAAAAGGCAAAAATCGTTTTTTTGAACATGGGAGGTTTGTAAATAAAGAGAAAGCCTCGGAAACAAAAGGTGTGCTCAGTTTGATCTTGAAGACAATTCCTTTTTTTTCCGAGGCTCAAAAAAACTGCTTAGAGTCTTTCGATGACGATGGCAGAAGCACCACCTCCGCCGTTGCAGATTCCCGCAACACCTATTTTTCCTTCATTTTGTTGCAAAACCGAATGCAGGGTAGCGATGATCCTGGCGCCGGAAGCACCCAGTGGGTGACCCAAGGCCACAGCTCCACCGTTGACGTTCAATTTGTCCATATCCAAGTTCAATTGTCTTTGGTTGGCGATCGCAACGGCCGCGAAGGCTTCGTTGATCTCGTAAAAGTCAATGTCGTTTTCGGTCAAGCCTGCATTTTTGATGGCTTTGGGAATGGCAAGAGAAGGAGCGGTGGTGAACCAAATCGGATCCTGTGCAGCATCGGCAAAACCAAGGATTTTAGCAATTGGCTTTAATCCCAATTCCTGCACTTTTTCCTTGCTCATCAAGACCAATGCGGAAGCGCCATCATTCATCGTGGATGCATTGGCTGCCGTGACGGTGCCCTCCTTGTCGAAAACCGGTCTTAGGGATGGGATTTTGTCAAAGATGACGTTCCTGAATTCTTCATCTTCATCGATGATGACCGTTTCGCCTTTTCTTCCCTTGAAGCTTACGGGAATGACCTCATCTTTAAAGGCTCCTTTTTTCCAAGCTTCGGCAGAGCGGGTGTAAGATTGGATGGCATAGGCATCCTGTTCCTCTCTGGTGATTTTCATTGTTTTTGCGGTATTTTCCGCACAGTTCCCCATTGGGAAATCGTAATAGACTTCATGGAGACCATCTCTGACCAATCCGTCGATTAGTTCACCATTTCCGTATTTGTAACCAAATCTTGCTTTGGGAATGTAAAAAGGGGCGTTGGACATGCTTTCCATACCACCGGCGACCATTACGTCATTTTGTCCCGTCATGATGGATTGCGCCGCAAACATCACTGCTTTCATTCCGGAGGAACAAACTTTGTTGACGGTTGTACAAGGCACATTGTAACCGATTCCGGCCCCGATGGACGCTTGTCGGGCAGGTGCTTGGCCCAGGTTGGCAGAAATCACATTTCCCATGATGACTTCATCCACTTCTTTGGGATCAACACCCGCTTTTTCCAAAGCGCCCTTGATGGCAAAACTCCCTAATTCCACTGCGGTCAATCCGGCCAACTTGCCACCAAAACTCCCAAATGGGGTTCTCACTGCAGATACGATATAGACTTCTTTCATTGGTTTATATTTATTGGGTTTATACTCTTTTTTCAAATGTATTTGGCTTCCACTGAGGTTGGAGGTTTTGACTTGGAGGGCTTAAATTCTCCCGCTCCAGGCTTTCTATAGCGATACGCTTACCAATCCGGCAAGCCTTTTTCCGGCCTCTTGGTCGGTTTCTTTTTGTTTTGCTGGATGTAGCGCAACTCTGCCGCATTCATGGCGTCAAGGATTTGGGAAGCTTGTTCCGGACTGAGGTTCATTTCTTTGAGCCTTTCCTTCATCTGTTCCTTGGATTTCTCCCTTTCACTCAGGTCACTTTCCATGTCACTGGGTTCCTGGGAATCTTTTTCCTCTTGGGATTTTTCCCCGGATTTATCATCCTTTTTCTCGGATTCGGAGGCTTCATCCTCTTCGGTTTTTTCGTCGCCTTCTCCGTCTTTTTTATTTTCCTTGTCTTTGTCCTGATCCTGCTTTTCTTGCTCCTGATCCTCTTTGTCTTTTTGTTCCTCGTCTTCCTTATCCTGATCCTCCTGATTTTGATCCTCGTTTTCCTCGAGCCATCTGCTCAGCAATTCATAATTGTATCGCGCAGGTTCGTTTAGGGGGTCTTTGATCAGCGCAAATTTGAAGGCTTCCAATGCTTCTTTGTATTTTTCCTGTTTTCCCAAGAGGGTCCCATTTTGATTGGATGCAAAGGAAGCGATCATGGGGTTGGCTGAGCCGATCAATCCCAAATAAGCTGCTTGGGCTTCTTCCAACTGTTCATTATAATGGTAACTCAAGGCCAGGTTGTAGCTGGAATTGGGACTGTTGATCCCGAATTCTGTGCCCAAAAGCAAATGGGAAGCGACAGAAGCTTCATACTTGGCATTGGCATAATCCTTGGACGCCGCTTTGATGGCGGCATTCTTCCTTGTTGTCACGGTCCAGGAGGCTGGGACAAACAGGATGAGGAAAAAAAGAATTCTACTGATGAAGATCATATTCTATACCTAAGACGATTTTAAAGGCGGATGGTTTTGAGTGGCAAAATCATATCCAACAAAGCCAAACCCATCGCAGCCAACAGAAAGTAAAAATATTTGTTGGCAGAGGCTTCTACCATTCTGGATCCAGTGACGGTGCCTTCTATTCTTTCAAGTGCCGCAGAAAGGTCGGAAATTTCATTCAGCTCATCGCTGATTTCGAAATACTGCCCGTCGGTCTGGGCCGCGATCAGTTTCATGTTTTCGGATTGCAATCGTGTGATGGCGGGTTGGTTGGTTTTGGGGTCAATGATGATGGAATTACCACGCGGGATGGTGCTCCCCTGGGATGTCCCCACACCTAGACTGAAAACCTTTATGCCCGAATCGCTTAATTGCGCTGTGAGAGGCCTGAAATTCTCCGCAAAATCCTCTCCGTCCGAGATCAGGACAATCGACTTGGATTTGACTTCCGGAGAATCGTCCAAGTTGAATTTTCCCAATGCCAAATTCAAGGGTGCACTGATGTCCGTGCCGGTGTTGGGCACCAATCCGGAATTCAATCCATCCAGATGGAGTTGCAAAACGTTTTGGTCAAAGGTCAAAGGGCATTGGATAAAGGCTTCGGAACTGAAAATAATCAGCCCAATACGATCACCACTGAAGTCTTTGACCAGGTTTTTCAACTCGAATTTTATCCTTTGCAATCTGCTCGGTCCAATATCGGTTGCATTCATGGACTGGGAGAGATCGATGGCAATGAAGATGTCTTTTCCTTCTTCTTTGATCTCTTTTTGGGATGTGCCTATGGAAGGTCCTGCCATGGCGACCAAGAACAGTACAAAATACCCCAACCGCAACACCATCTTCATCAGAAGCCTGTGCTTGTGTACCTTTAATTTTTTATTGATAAAGTAAAAGCGGAGGAGGTAAACTCCATAAAGCAATCCAAATACAATTGCCAGCCCTATGAGTAATTTAACGTCAGGATATGCCCAAATCATGCCCTGAAATTATAAAATATAAACGAAAAGCCAGTATAGGATTCGATTTAATATATGTTAACGAAATCCATATCCCGATCTTTTCGGATTCATCTGCAAATTAATTTGTCCGGTCAAAATTTTATCGGCGTGGTCTCCGCATTTTGATTTGGATCCTGATATTTTTTTCAAAGGATTCATTTTTAATGGACAATATTGAATCCGTATGATTCATTTCCATTTCTATTCGAGTCTGGAGATGCCTAAAAATCAGACATCAGGTATTTTAGATTTTTGACTTCACCCTAACGGTAATATCCCTTGCTCTTCAAATAGTCTAGTTTTCCTTCAGCTGGGACCCCACTGGGAACCATAAGTCATATTTCCGGTTGCACCCCAAAAAAAGACCTGCCCTTGGGATAAATCCATTTTATCAGGTCGAAAATATTTTTTTGGAAACAGATAGGCAAGAGCATAAGCACGTTTTTTAATCCAACAACCCAATATCCGGAACAAGCAAAGGCAAATACACCAGGGAAATTGTCGGAAGAAAATGTCCCCCAAAAGCAGGAAGCTTCAAAATGAGCCGCGATAAGTTGGGGAATGTCTCATACAAACTTCTTCCTTTGCTGCCCATCATAATTCCATATCTTTGCCTCAAGTAAAAAGATTATTTTTGCCCTTTACCAATCAATTCAAAGGAGAAACCGTTATCCATTCAAAAGAAATCTGTTTTATGAAATTTTTATTTGCTTGGGCTTCTGTCTTTCTGTTTCTTCTTGCATCCACAAGCCCAGCTTTTTCCCAAAATCCCGAAAACATCTCCGGTCAGGTTTTCGAAATGGATTCGAACCAGCCACTTCCCGGCGCAAACATCTACTGGGAGTCGGAACCGCAAAAAGGAGTAGTAAGTGATGAAAATGGAAGGTTTTTGATTGGGAAAACAGGCCTTCCTTCCAAATTGGTGGTTTCTTTCATTGGATTCACGGTGTCCATCAGGGTGATTTCCGAGAAGGATCTGGGTAAGGAACTTCGGTTTTTCCTCAAAGCAGAAGAACTCTCCCTGGAAGAAATCATCATCCGGGACAGAAGGCCGGATGAAAATGTCAAAAGTTTGGACATGGGCAAAACGACCATCCCCATCGAAACGATTAAAAATATCCCGGCACTCTTTGGTGAGGTTGATCTTTTGAGAAGCCTCCAACTCCTTCCTGGCGTACAGACAGCCGGAGAAGGGACGACTGGTCTATTTGTCAGAGGAGGATCCGCAGACCAAAACCTGATCCAGTTGGATGGCGCACCCGTGTACAACCCTTCTCACTTTTTCGGTTTCTTTTCCGTGTTCAATCCCGACGCATTGAGTGGGGTCGAATTTTACAAGGGAAACATACCCGCCAATTATGGGGGCAGGATTTCCTCCCTGATCGATGTCTCTTTGAGGGAAGGCAACTATGAGAAAATAAAAGGAGAGGGTGGGATAGGGACGATCAGCTCAAGATTGACTTTGGATGGCCCCCTTTTTTCCGATAAGTCCTCCTTTGTGTTTTCTGGAAGAAGAACTTATGCCGACTTGTTTCTCAGGCTTTCTTCTGATCCGAATATCAAGAACAACGATCTTTATTTTTATGACTTGAGTGGAAAATTCAGTTTTAAGGTTGGTGATAAGGACAAAATCTCCATTTCCAGTTATTTCGGCTCAGACTTTTTGGGATTGTCAGGTCAGTTTGGATTGGGATGGAACAACTGGGTTTCTTCAGCACAATGGACCCGAAACATCAGCGAAAGGACCTATTTTGACCTTAACGTGTATCACAGCAAATACAAATATGCCGTCAACTTTGACGACGCAGACAATGGTTTTCGATGGGACAATGTTTTGTCGGAGTCGGGAGCCAGGGCGGAATGGGGTTTTGTCCCAAACGAAAAAACGGAGTTGAAATGGGGGATGCACACGCAATATTACCACTTTGCCCCAATCAATTTTGTGCCGGATCCCGGCGCCAGCATTGAACCCATCAACACGAATGCCCGGAATGGGCTCCAAAACAATTTCTTTGTTTCGGGCTCCCGAGACATCAGCCAAAGACTGAAGGTGGATGCGGGACTGCGATGGGGGATCTACCAACAAGTGGGCAAAGGAATTGAGTACCGCTATGAGGGGAACCAACCAGGGCCTAATGTTTCCATCACCGACAGCCTTTCATTTGGCACTTTGGAAAGCATGAAAACCTATCAGGGATTTGAACCCAGACTTTCGGTCCGCTACCTGATTCGGGAGGACCTTTCATTCAAGGCTTCCTACAACAGGAATTTCCAATACGTGCAGGTGGCCTCCAACAGCTCCGCAGGATTGCCGATCGACAGGTGGGTGCCTGCCGGCACTTACATTGAACCAGTGAGAGGGGATCAGTACTCGGTTGGGCTTTTCAAAAATCTCAACCAAAACAAATGGGAATTGTCTCTGGAAGGATATTACAAGGATTTCAAGAATGTCATCGATCTCCGGCAGGGAGCCAATGTCTTGTTCACAGACAACGTGGAAACGGAATTGTTGGCAGGTGTGGGGTATGCGTATGGGGTGGAAGCATTGTTGCGGAAGAACATTGGGAAAACCACCGGATGGCTGGCCTATACTTACTCCAGGACTTGGAGGAAAATCGAAGGCATTAGTGAGGGGGATTGGTACAGGCCGAGGTTTGACCGACCGCATGATGTGACTTTGGTTTTGAATCATGAATTCTCAAAAAGGTGGTCCTCGGCCCTTACCTTCGTCTATACGACTGGTCAGGCCGTTACCTTTCCGATCGGGACATATGAGGTGGACAACCAAAGCCTGCCTTTGTATGGAAACAAAAGAAACGAGGACCGCTTCCCGGATTACCATCGGATGGATGCATCGGTCACTTGGAAAAATGTGGATAGGGGCAGAAAATGGAAAGGCAGTTGGAATTTCAGCATTTACAACCTTTATGGGAGAAAAAATCCCTTTTCCTATCAATTTGGCGACATCATCAATGAGCAAATCGATTTTGATCCCGGATTAAACGAAGAAGTCCTCTCCAGAAGGCCAGGCGTGGTCATGACTTATTTGTTTACTTTCCTTCCGGCAATCACCTATAATTTCAAGTTTTGAAAAGACAGTTATGAATATGAAAAGAATTTTATATTGTCTTCTCTTGTTGCCTTTTTTCTCCTGTCAGGAGGAGGTTTTTCTTGATCTCCAAAAAAAGGAATCCATCCCCATTATTGAAGGGATTTGGACAAATGTGGGAGGATTGAACCAGGTGAAAATTTCATTGTCCAAAGATTATTATTCAGAGGGACCAGGTGAGGTGGTGGACAATGCTGAGGTTTATGTGGTCAATTCGGGGAATGGTTTTAGGTACAATTTCCGTTTTTCCGAAGATGTCTCCAGGTACATTCCGGTCAATAACCTGGGCGGGAGAATCGAGGAAAAATATGAGCTTCATGTCTTGATGGGGGAGAACCATTATATCTCTTCCGGAACACTTTTGGCACCGCCAAAATTGGACAGCATCACGTACGCATTCAAGGAGGAAAGGATTTTTAGGGATGAGGGATATTACCTGACCCTATATGGCGATATTCCATTTACCACCGACAATAATTATCGGGTCAGGCTGGTGCGAAACGATACTTTATTGAACAGACGATCCGATTACCTTTTGTTTGACGATACCTTTGGGACATCCATTTTGAATCGGGGATTTGAATTGTCCGGCTTCAGGTTTAAGGAAAATGACAAGGTGCGGATTGAGCTTTACCGACTGAACCAAGATGCCTTTGATTACCTCAATCAATTGGTGAATTTATTGTTTAACGACGGAGGGCTTTTCAGTCCGCCACCAGAGAATCCGAAGACAAATATCCGGATTCTTGAAGGCGGTGGAGAGGTTTTGGGTTATTTTCTGGTGAGTCCTGTACTCACCGAAACGGTGGTCATCCAACCGGAGTAGACCCTGAAGAAAAACATGGGTGAAGGAAAGGAGCATTTTATTCCTTACTTTTGCACCATGACAGATTTTAATGCAAAGGGCAAGGTGGTCATCACCTGCAAAGACAGGTTCTCCGCCATCTTGGAGAAGGAATTAAAGGATTTGGGATTTAAGCCAAAACTGGTTTTCAGGACAGGGGTAGAGCTTTACGCTTCTCTCAACGAATGTATTTTTCTGAACCTTCATCTTCGGACTGCCAGTCATGTCCTTTATGAAATCAAATCCTTTTACCTCAGGCATGCCGATGATATCTACAGAAGGATAAAATCTTTGCCTTGGGAGGAATACATCAGCAATCAAACTTATTTTTCGGTTTATTCCCATGTG
The DNA here is from genome assembly GCF_030656585.1 of Rhodonellum sp. Taxonomy (NCBI): domain Bacteria; kingdom Pseudomonadati; phylum Bacteroidota; class Cytophagia; order Cytophagales; family Cytophagaceae; genus Rhodonellum; species Rhodonellum sp. The sequence goes on along the minus strand of NZ_JAUSPP010000037.1, from coordinate 46,319 downwards.
GACAACGAAAGTGTGGACAATCCACTTTTTGTGAATGTGCGGATCAAAGACGCCATCGTGGACCGTTTTAGGGAAAATACAGGTACCAGACCGGATTCAGGTTCTGCCTATGAGGGTGCTGTGATCCAATTGTTTTGGAAAGAAACCGAAGCCTCCATCTATATCAACACCTCAGGTGAAACACTTGCCAAGCATGGCTATCGGAAGATCCCGGGAACTGCACCCATGTTGGAAGCTTTGGCATCTGCGACCATTTTGGCCACGGGCTGGGACAGGAAAAGTCCATTCGTGAACCCGATGTGTGGAGCAGGGACACTTGCGATCGAAGCGGCGTTGATCGCCACCAACCGTTTTCCGGGGCTTTACAGAGACCATTATTCCTTTATGTTCATCCAGGGATATGATGCTGAGGTCTATACTAAAATGAAGGAAGACCTTCAAAACGAAATTATAGAAGTTCCCGGTCTGAAGATCATTGCCAGCGATATCAGTGCACAGGCAATTTCTTTCACCCAGGAAAATGCCGAAACTGCAGGGGTTTTATCATTGCTGCAGCTGGAGGAATGCGATTTTGAAGAGACGAGTTTGCCGGAAGAGGAAAACGGGGTCGTCTTCCTGAATCCTGAATATGGCGAAAGGCTGGGAGAAGAAGAAGAACTTGAACTTACCTACAAGCGCATGGGTGATTTCTTGAAGAAAAGATGTGCAGGCTACACCGGATTTATATTCACCGGAAATTTGGAACTGGCCAAAAAAATCGGTCTGAAAGCTTCCCGAAGAATGGAGTTTTACAACGGAACGATTGATTGCCGACTCCTGAAATATGAATTGTACAACGGAACAAAAGAGCCGATTGCAGAATGATTTTTTTAGGACAAGGAAATAAGAAAAAGGCCATCGGGAATTTCCGATGGCCTTTTTTCTTTTCTTCCCAATGACTACCTGTGCGTAAATCAGTTCAAGAATAATTCCGACAAGAACAAAGCTCAATTGGTTTTTGGCATTTTGGGCTATAATTTTTCATCCGTGCATTCATTTTTTTGAAAACAACAAATGCTTGTACCAATAATCAAAACAATCCAATTCACCCTCGAGGAATTAAATCTTCTTGATCAAAGCATCTATTTTTTGTTTTAGGTCCAAGATCGCCTTGCTGTAGCGTTCGTCCCATTCCATCAAGCGGTCTGTGGATTTCAATGCGATTTCATATTGGATGCCTGGCAGTACCCATGAAGCATATCCGCTAAATGGATCGGAAGAAGCATAAAGCGAACGGTACCAATCCCCAAAATACATGCCCTTGGGATCGATGAAACTCTTTTCCAATCCCAGGAGATCCTTGTTGATGGCTTTCAGTTTTTTGGCATCCACTTGACTTGTCTTCAAGACCGAGGCGATTTTACTGTCCAATTCTGCTGCACTGGATTTCATGGCGGTGTTTGCCGCTTTTGATTTTTCGAATCCGGTAAAAGCAGTGTCAAAGGCTTTGATTCCCTTTTCGGCATTTTCAAAATGGAGCGCCATGTCCTGGGCGTATCTGGAAACCTGATAGGGAATGATATCGGCATTGGCCAACCTCAAGCTCATGATCCCTACAAGCTGCTCCACGGTTCCGCCCATCTGGAAAGTTGGATCAGCGAATTTTTCATAGAAGTGGAGGTTGTCATAGTTGGTGTGGTACAAGGTGGGTCCACCCGTTCCGCCATTCAGGGAAGGTACGCCGACATGCATATAAAAGGCGATGTGGTCCGATCCACCGCCAAGATTGCCGATGCTGGGTTCTTCTTTTTTGCCCGCCCAGACTTCATATACGGATTTGGCCGAATCCGGAAAGGCCACTTCCTTGGCGGATTCCATAATGATTTTCTTGAGCGTAGGGGAGGCAGATGCTCCAAAATTCCTTCCGGAAACTGCTGCATCCAAATTGATATAGGCAACCGCTTTGGCACTGAGCTCATCCCTGAATTGTTCCACCCATTCTGTGGAACCGATCACGCCATGTTCTTCGGCATCCCAATGGGCGATCATGATGGATCTGGAAGGCTGGAAACCTTCTTTGGCCATATTTCCCAAGGTTTCAGTCAAGCTCAAGAGCATTGAAGTGCCTGAATTGGGATCGGTGGAGCCAAAACTCCAGGCATCATAATGACAACCCAAGATGATCCATTCGTCGGGATTTGTACTTCCTTTTAAGGTTGCGACTACATTGTTGGCTCTCACATATTCTCTGTCCTGCTGCACTTTTAATCTTACTCGGAGTTCTTTTCCACCCTCCAACCGATAGGTATAGGGAAGTCCACCTTGCCAGCCACTCGGAACAGGCTTTCCTTTCATTTGCGCAATGATTTCTTGGGCAGAGCCATAAGGAATCGGCGTGACGGGAATGGTATGTAGCCCCACTTCATCAGGATTGAGACGTTTGATTTTGGTTTTTCCATCCAGTGGCAATGCTGGTTCAAAAGGGGTCAAGGCGTCTCCTGTCCAGTCCAAAGTAAGCAATGAGCCTCTTTGGACAGAACTTTCATTGTAATAAATCCCCTCGGGATAGACCAAACCTTTTGCATAACCGGAATCCCCTGGATCGGTAAAGATCAACAGACCAATCGCCCCATATTCTTCTGCAAATTTTGCTTTGAATCCTCTAAAATTCCCGCCATATCTGGCCAGAACGATTTTGCCCTTGACATCGATGCCCAGTTCTTTCAATCTTTCGAAATCCGCTTTTAGGCCATAGTTGGCATACACCACCTCCGCGGTCACATCTCCGCTACCCGAAAAGGCATTCCATCCTTTCCAGAGATCCGGATTGGAAGAATACGGGTCTTCGGACAAAACATATTCCTGCTGGTTGAGCGGTTTTCTTATCGGAGTGATGATTTCTACCAAGGACTCGCCGGGAGTCTTGGAAAGGTAGACATCGTAGGGGTGGACGACTACATCCCATCCCGCGGTTTTCATCGTTTTCACGAGGTAATCTTTCACCTTTTCATTGGCGGGAGAACCTGCGGGATGCGGCTCGGAAGTGATGGTGGTCAGGTGTTCTTTGAACCTGCTGAAATCCACCGTTTTCAGAAATTGTGCTTCGGTTTTTCTTTGTTTTTCACCTGATGCATTGGAAAATCCATCTATTTGTTGTGCCTGCGCAGGGAGTATCAAAATGGCACCCAATGCGATTGAAAGCAAATGTCTTTTTTTCATAATTAAAATTTTAACGAAAAGGCCTTTACACAAATATATCCAAACAGGATTCAGGAATGCCCTATAAATGTTAAATGGTTTATTTTTGATTTAAAATTTACCCAATATAAAACACTCGCCCATCTCTTATTTTCTTTATTTTGCAAGATCAATTTCTGAAAGGCTTTCTGCTAAATATTGGAAAAGAAAGTTTTTGACGGATTGAGGAATGATATTTTAGTTAATGGGGCAGTGAAAGAGACTAAAACCAATTAATAAATAGTATTCATTTTCTGTATGCGACATATTGATTTGTTTAAATTGCAAAATGGAAGACGATAGTAAAGGCGCAGTAGGTTTGGATTTAATCCCCCAACTGTCGTTAGATTGTGTGATTTTCGGTTTCCATGATGGATTATTGAAGATTTTGTTGCTCAGATGGAAGGAGACAGAGGAGTGGAGTTTGCCGGGAGGAATTGTGCTGCAACGGGAGTCTGTGGACGATGCCGCCAATAGGGTTTTGATGGAAAGGACAGGTCTTACTGAAATTTTCCTCAAGCAATTCCATACTTTTGGTGATCTTCACCGCTACGACAAAAAGGAGTTACAGAATAAGTTGGGGCACGTCATTTCCACTGAACATTGGTATGATCGGGCGGTTTCCATCGGTTATTTTGCTTTGGTAGACTATGCAATGGTTTTTCCAAACCCGGACAAATACACAGATGAGTGCAAATGGGTTGACTTGAAAGAAGTCCCAAAATTGCTTTTTGACCACAATGCCATTTTGGAAAAGGCCATTCAATCTTTGAGAAGGGAATTGAGTTTTCAGCCTTTGGGTTACAATCTTTTACCTGAGAAATTCACCATGCCCGAATTGATGCGGCTATATGAGGCGGTTTTAGACAAGAAGATTGATCCGCGCAATTTCCAGAAGAAGATTCTGAAATCCGGCATCGTCATCCGTCTCGAGGAGGTCAAACGTGGATTGGCGCACAAATCCCCTTTTCTCTATCGATTTGACAAAGAGCGGTATGAGGAAGTTTTGGAGGATGGGGGCTTGTTTTTTGTTTGACAATGTGGATCAGCCAATCAAAAAGGGAAATGCGGCTTTCTTTGGATTTTTCCCAACAATAAAGCAAAGGATTGTGCAGGGATGGATTTGAAATGCGAAGCATAAATTTCACCTACCTCAATGGGTTCTAAACCCCGTATAATGCATGACCATTTCGATTCCAGCCCGAAATTATTTAATCATCAGTCAGTTATGCTCTGTTTTTGACTTCAACATATCGGCAAGAGGACTTTTTCTTCCAATGGTCTGTTTTTCTTGGAGTTTAATAAACTCCTTTTTTTAGAAATCGAATGCATATTATGGGTTTAACCCGTTTTATGCATTTCCAATCCCATTCCATCCTGAAAATACTTCATCATCAGTCGCTTGTCGACGGTTTATGACTTCGCCGTTTTGGCACAAAACCTTATTCTCCAAATGGTTTGATTTTCTTGTAGTTTCAACACCTATTGGAAAACTTATTGCACATTTCGGGTTTGAGATTATAGAAAAAATCCCACCAAAAAAAGGCCGATAAATCTACCGGCCTTTTTTGGTTTTTCTGGCACTGCGCTCGCAATTTTCAATGGAAAGAGAGAAGCATTCGCCAAATATCTTTTTATCTATTGGATTCCTAAACGTATCGAGGCTTAGATGGCCTTTACTTCTCCAACAAGTTTTTGAAGCGAGTCTTTGGCATCCCCAAAAAGCATTCTGGTTTTTGGATAGAAGAAGAGTTCGTTTTCAATCCCCGCATAGCCAGCAGCCATCCCCCTTTTGAGGATGATCACATTTTTGGCTTGGTCCACTTCCAAGATGGGCATTCCGAAAATGGGCGAGGAAGGATCGTTTTTGGCGGCTGGGTTGACCACATCGTTGGCACCGATCACCACTACCACGTCCACTTGTGAAAGTTTGGGATTGATTTCTTCCATTTCTTGCATCCGCTCATAGGGAACGTCCGCTTCGGCCAGCAACACGTTCATGTGTCCAGGCATTCTCCCCGCTACGGGGTGGATGGCATAACTCACTTCTACCCCTTTTTCCTCCAGTAGTTTCTCGAGTTCGTGGCAACTGTGTTGGGCTTGCGCCACGGCAAGTCCATATCCTGGGACGATCACTACACGTTGCGAATAGGAAAGCAACACGGCGGTATCCGAAATGCTGATTTCCCGAGCGCTCTGTTCTCCGTCCACACTTTTCCCCACACCCCCGGCAGTTCCGCCAAAAGCCCCCAAAAGGACATTGAGCAGGGAACGGTTCATGGCTTTGCACATGAGAATGGTCAGGATGGTTCCGGCGGAACCTACCAGGATTCCTCCGGTGAGCATCGCCTTGTTGCCATACAGAAAACCTCCCAAGGCGGCGGCAATCCCAGTGAAGGAATTGAGCAGCGAAATGACCACGGGCATATCTGCCCCACCAATCGGCATGACAAACAATATCCCGTAGATCAGAGCAAGCACCATCAAGACATAGAAAAGCGGATTGTTGATGGATTGGCCGGTCATGAGGATGATGATCAGAATGATGATCACCAAAAATAGGCTGTTGTTGATGATTTGATTGAACGGAAGGGTTTTGTCCTTTATTTTTCCTTCCAATTTGCCGTATGCAACCATCGATCCCGAAAAGGAAACACCCCCGATCACAAGTCCCATCAGCATGACCAACATTTCTCCATTCAGTAAAGAACTGACCATGGCTGGATCGTGGTGCTGAAACTCGATGATGGCGATCAATGCCGCACATGCACCACCCATCCCGTTGAAGAAAGAAACCATTTGAGGCATCGCCGTCATTTTGACCTTTTTGGCCATGACAGTTCCAATGACGGATCCAACAAGTAAGCCCAAACCGATCAAAATATAGTTGACCATTTTGTCTGGGTCAAATGTCTGATAGAGGGTAAGAGTGGCAAGAATACCCACCAACATCCCTGCCGCAGCAAAGAGATTCCCCTTTCTGGCGGTGTCGGGATGACTGAGCATTTTCAGTCCGATCACAAAAGTCAGGGAGGCGAATAGGTAACAAATTTCCAATATATTCAAACTGATCATGACTTCTTCGGTTTTTTCTTGAACATTTCCAGCATTCTGTCCGTGACCACAAATCCACCCACCACATTGAGCGTACCCATGACCACTGCCAAAAAGCCTACCGTCAAGGCAAGATAATTGTCAGGTGCAGCATGGAGCATGACGATAATGGCACCGACCACGACCACGCCATGAATGGCATTGGCGCCTGACATCAGCGGGGTATGGAGGATGGCGGGGACATTGGAAATGACCTCTACGCCCAATAAGACTGCTAAAATCAGGAAATAGATCATTTCCATGTTTTCGCCAAAATAATTCAGTAGCTGTTCCATGGTTAATTGTTTATCATTTGGGTGATCCGGGAATTGACTGGCTTGCCTTCATGGCAGACACAGGTTCCTGAGACGATATCATCTTCAAAATTGAGGTTCATTTGTCCCTCTTTGATGATCAATTTCAAAAAATTGAGGTAGTTTTTTCCATACATTTTACTTGCATCTTGGGGGAGTTGAGCAGCAAGGTTGCCCACGCCCACAATGCTAACGCCATTGATACTGACTGTTTGGTCAGCTTGGGTGAGCGCACAATTTCCACCTGAGGATGCTGCCAAATCAATGACGACCGCTCCGGGTTTCATGGCAAGGACTGTTCTTTCTTCAATGAGCAAGGGTGCTTTCTTTCCCGGAATTTGGGCAGTGGTGATGACCACATCCGCTTTCGTTGCTTGTTCGTGGATGGCTTCTTTTTGTCGATGGATGAAATCTTCGTTTTGCTCAACGGCATATCCTCCGGCACTTTTGTCATCTGTGGCACCTTCGACTTCGACAAATTTGGCGCCCAGGGACATGACCTCTTCTTTGGCTGCTTGGCGCACATCAAATGCGAAAACAGTCGCTCCAAGTCTTTTGGCTGTGGCAATGGCTTGCAGACCGGCCACACCCGCACCCAAAATCAAAACCCTTGAGGGAGTAATCGTCCCTGCCGCAGTCATGAACATCGGAAAAAATCTTGGAAGTAAGTTCGCGGCCATCAATACGGCCTTGTAACCAACCACCGTTGCCATCGATGAAAGAACATCCATGGATTGCGCCCTGGTTGTTCTAGGAACAAGTTCCATGCTGAAGGCAGTTCGACTTTCGTGGATGAGGAAATGGGTGAGTTCTGGATTGTAAAGGGCGTTGAACTGGCCCATCAAAACCGATTTTGGACCCATTGACCCTATTTCGGCAATCGAAAGCGCTTGTACGCCGCAGACAATATCGGCCTTTTGAAGAAGGGTGCTGCGGTCGACAATTTCCGCACCTGATTCTTGGTACAATGCGTCATCGGCAAAGGCTCTTTTACCTGCGTCGGTTTCCACCATTACTTCGACATTCCAGCTTTTAAGGGTTTTTACAGCCTCAGGCAACATGGCAACCCTTGATTCTTCTTCAGGTTCTTTTACTATCCCTATGATCATTATTGTTTGGCTATTGGGAAAAATTAAGCTTTTAAAAGGTTCTTAATAACCCTTAAACTATCAAAAAGTTATGGAATTAAAAGGTATTCTTGATAAAAGAATGGTTTTTCTTTTCAGTGGAGGTGAAATGGGATGGGCAACCAAAGAGTAGGAATTTCACTTGGTGGCTACAGTCTGGAAGTCATTGATTTTGATTTGACCCGCGCAGTGTTTTACCAATTTCACTCCCTCCTGAAATTAATTAAAAATCAGGTAGTTGTTTGCTGTTTTTGACTTCATCCCATCGGGGCTGCGCAATATTCTACAAATCGTCTGATTTTCCTGTAGTTTCAACCTGATAAAGAATCGGAATGAATTTTTCGGTTTTTTAATGTTCAAAAAGCCCGATGGTGCCACCCACCCAATCCTTGTCTTTGTTGAACTTGACGCCAATCATTTCTCCACGGCTGAGGCGGACCAAATTGGACATGAAAGTGGGGTTTTCGTCCTTTTCCGGCCAAACGGCCAAAATACGAACTTCTGCCTTGATCATTCCTTCCGGCGCTTGGATGATTGGGGCATAGTTTACTTTTTTCTGAAGCACATAAAGATCTTTTTCCTGAACTGCTTCCACATCTGATTTTTTGACGTGGAACACCACACCTGTTCCCGAAAATGAAAAAAGTGGTTTCAATACATAGTTCTCCAAGTCTTCGGGGATTTCCTCCAACTCACTCAAGAGTGTTGATTCAATAAAATATTCCCCTTTGAGATAGGGGAGGATAAATTTACTTACCCTGAAAAACCAGTTCGGATGGCCGGCCCATTCCACATTCAAGTGATCCGAAAAACTGAAGTCCAGGATCAAATCCTTTCTCAATTCCAATTCATCGAAAATGACGCGATTGTATAGCCTTTTGATTTCGATAAGATTTCCCGCTTCGTCTTTGTAAAAAAGCGTATCTCCTTTTTTGATCACTTCCGTGACGCATATGATGGGGATCCCCAAATCCTGCTTGCAATAATAAAAATCAATTTTGGTGTTTTGTTTTTCGGGCTCGATCTCCAAGAGAACCACATTTTCCTTGGGATGACCGTTCAGGATGACTTCCTTTAATTTTTCCAGATAACTGTCTTTGTCCATTCCGTTCAGATATGGGGTCAGCTCCCCAAGAAATGGATAGTGGCTCGTGAGTTTTTCAAACAGGTTCATCTGAAAATTGAAAATGGAAGGGAAGCCTTGCACTTCAATCAATTTTGGGACGATCTCCCCATTTTCCTCACAGATGCCAAAGTCGATGGCCATGAATTGCGGATGTCCATCTTCCTTGGGAACGGAGGAATTGACAGCCAGGGATTTTTCGGTCAATGCTTTAAAACCAGGTTTTTGGATGAAGTCGATCACCTGCTGACTACCTTCCATGAGTTTCGCCTGCAATTCCTTCGAAATAAAAAATGGCGTTTCTGCAATTCTAAAGGTTGGCAAATAATCAAAATCACGCCTGATGTCATCCAAAAAAGCCAAATATTTTTCTTGACTGAATTGGCTGTTGAAAAATTCCCGGTAATTTTTGAGCATATTGGATGGAAGGATTAATGTGAAAACGCTTGTTGATACCTTAGGACGTCATCCAAGGCATTTCTCAGAAAATTGGGGATGAGTGTTTCATTGGTCTTGTAGATCTTGTCCTCGTCCATCAGATATTCCAGCATGGTTCTGTACCTTGCCTTTCCCTTCAGTTGGATGATTTTCTCTTTAACTTCCGGCTTTTTCAGGTGGTTCATGAAGCTGATCGGATCCGCTTCCGGATGAAATTGGGTACCTACTACTTCTTTTGAAAAGCGGACGGCCATGATGGCGCGCTCATATTCCAAATGGCTCCTTATTTTTTCCAATGCAATAATGGAAGCACCCTTTTGCTTGAATTTATTCAATCTTGGTTGGACCACTTGGTAATCTCTGGAATCAACGGCATAAAATGGCTGGGGGAGCCCTTCAAACAAGGGGTCTTCCAATCCATCGATTGTTTTTGGGATTCTCATCACACCAAAGGAAGTGGATTTTCTTTTTGTGATTTCGGCAAGACCAAAATGCTTACAAGCCATTTGGAAGGAATGGCAGATCAACAGCAGGTGCTTTTTGTTTGCATTTTCCTTGTTCCAATTCCATAGGGTATCGATAAATCGGTAATAGGCAGTGTCCCATTCCCCGTTTCCTTCCAAAGGGTTTCCAGGACCTCCAGTGGAGATGTAGATGTCAAAATCACCTATGGCGGGCAGCTCATTTTTGCCTCTGACGTCAAAAACAGTAAAGCTGATTTCATCCTGAAAGCGGCCCACAATGTCGAATATGCAGCGCATCCCCTGATTGGGTTCAGCGTCATACATATCCAAAACAGCAAGTTTGATTTTTTCCTTTGGTTCCATTTGCATTTTATTTTTTTCTGACTGGCAGGGCTAGTGTTCTCGCTTGGAGATTTTCAGTCATCCGCAAAGGTCGTGAACAAATTCTTTTATCCCACACTGGATGAAACAAAAGAAATCATGGACGTAACCATTGTTGCTTTTTTTGCCCAAACAACAATGGTCAAAATCCATAGGATTTTCTGCTTAGAGGCCTTTTGTAAATTCCCCTGTGATAAAATCCACCACTTTTTTGAGGTCTTGGGTTTCCTCATAAACCTTCAACTGTTTGTCAGCACCAGTTCCTGTTTCCAGGATTTGATGGATATGGTTGATTTCCTCCCTGCTTCCAAGTTCGTCTACCACGTCATCGATAAACTCCAGCAATTCTATCATCAATTCTTTGTACACCACTTCCTTTTGCTGGCCAAAGTCAATCATCATTCCCTCGGTCCCATATCGGGCTGCACGGAATTTGTTTTCCCGGATCAGGGCGATGCGATAGATGTTGAAACTCGTGTTCATCAAATGCATCTTGTAGAGTTTGGCGACCACCGCTTGTATCAGGGCTACGATACAGATGGTTTCGTCTACTGTAAGGCACATGTCGCAAATCCTGAATTCAATCGTACTGAAAAAAGGATGCATCCTAAGGTCCCACCAAATCTTTTTGGGATTGTCGATACAATTTGTTTTGATCAATGTTTCCACATAATTGTCATAGGACTGGACGGAGTCAAAGTATTCAGGCAGTCCCGTCCTCGGGAATTTCGCAAAAACCTTTGCCCTAAATGCCTTGAACCCTGTGTTTCGGCCTTCCCAAAAAGGGGAATTGGTGGAAAGTGCATAGATGTGGGGCAAGAAATAACAGGCTTGATTCATGATCTGCAAAGCAATGTCCCTGTTTTCGATGCCTACATGGACGTGCATCCCAAAAATCAAATTGGATCTTGCTGTGTCCTGGAGTTCATTGATGATGTTGTGATAGCGTGGATCATCCGTGATCGATTGTTCCTGCCATTTTGAGAAGGGATGTGTTCCTGCCGCCCCGACGATGAGGTTTTGCTTGTCGGCCAACTCCACAATCTGTTGCCGGAGGAAACCTACTTCCTTCCGGGCTTCTGCAATATTATGGCAAATGTTGGTTCCCACTTCTACAACGGATTGGTGCATTTCGGATTTAACCTGTTCCTTCAAGTAGATTTTTGCACCGTCCACGATCTTGGACATGTGGGAGCGGAGGTCCCTGGTTTCTGGATCGATGATCTGGAATTCCTCTTCTACTCCAAGTGTGAAAACTGGTAGTTTTTTCATGATCAAAATCTTTGGGCCATTTGCACTGCATCTCTCATGAACGTACCCCAGGAGAGATTGATTTGTCCAGGCTTTTGTGCTTTGGCGTAGGCGATGGCCATTTTTGCGGATTCCTCTACCACCCAATCAAAATTCGCTTGTCCTACCGAGTTGATGTCGGCATCCGGAGCCGGATTGCCAAAATCAATGGCGTAGGGTATTCCGTCTTTTACGGCAAATTCCACGGTGTTAAAATCATAACCCAATCCTTTGCAAAGTTTGATGGTATAATCCTTTACTGTTGCCAATAATTTTTTGGAAGCAGGCGGACCGTCTACCACGTAGCGAAGGTGGTGGGGATTTCGGGGTTCGTACTGCATGATCCGGACAGCTTTTCCACCCAAACAATAGACCCTGAAATATTCCTGAAAAACGATTTCCTCCTGAAGCATCATGACCAGTTGGCCTGTTTCAGGATGGGTTTTGAAAAATTCTTCTTTGTTTTCCAAACGGTAAACATTTTTCCAACCACCACCTGCATAGGGTTTCATGTAAGCAGGGAATTTCACATAATCAAAAATAGACTGCCAATCCATTGGAAGTGCAAGGTTTCGGAAGGACTTTCCAGTCGTGTCTGTTGGGTGTTCTGCGGATGGTAAAATCACCGTATTGGGTAGGGGCACGCCAAGTTTGTCGGCCAGACCATTGTTGAAAAACTTGTCATCTGCACTCCACCAAAAAGGATTGTTGATGACCGCGGTACCGGTGAGAGCCGCATTTTTTAAATAAGCACGGTAAAAAGGGACGTCCTGGGAAATTCTATCGATGATGACTGAATAGTCGTCGGATTGGTTTTGAATCACTTTGTCGATCAGAACAGCTTCCGCGAAGATGCCGCTTTCTTTTTTCTCATTTACTCTTTCCACGAATGCATGGGGAAAAGTGTCTTCCATGCCAAATAATATTCCAATCTTTTTCATATGAGGTGATTTTTGTTTAATCGAATTTGATTCTTGATAGGTAGTGGGGGAACATCTCCTTCCAAAGTGGCCAATCGTGATGGCGATTTTTCCTGACATCCAGCCAATGGCGAACGCCTCGACTTTCAAGGATGTCGCTCAGTTTGATGTTGGCATCGAAGCAAATGTCCCAATTGGAGGTTCCCAAGATGATGTCCATCTTCCAAAGCTCAGGATCATTGAGTTGCTTCAGAAATTCCAAAGGGGAGTTGTAGAAAATATCGTCATGCTGGTAACCATGCATAAAATTCCTTATTTCGAAGGCTCCGGACAGCGAAAACATATGGCTACAATAGCCGGGATGTCGAAAGGCAAAATTGGCGGCATGATATCCACCAAAACTACAGCCTGCCATCACCACTTTGCCAACGGCAGTGTTCAGCCGGATGCGTTCCACGACTTCATGACAGATCATTTTGTCATAGGCCAGATGGTTTTGGATGCGCTGGTGTGCATGGATGCCTTTGTTGTAAAAGCTCTGACGGTCATTGCTTTCCGGACAGAATATTTGGATCAATCCCTGATCAATATACCACTGTGCTGCGGAGATGAGTCCCATGTCCCTGTTTTCGTGAAATGACCCCATGGATGTAGGAAAAAGTACTACGGGGTACCCTGAATGGCCAAAAACCATCATTTCGACCTCTCTGTGGAGGTGAGGGGAATGCCATTTGAAATATTCTTCCTTCATAAAACTTTGGTTTCTAGTTTTATTAAAATTAAGAGGCTTTTGTTCAATCACAAAAAAATATTAAAAAGTTTTCCACTTTTTTTGAAAAAATTGAAATTTTCCGGGAGTTGTGGATAGGAATTCAAATTGGGATCATTAGGTCTTGATTTTAAGCTGTTGGTTTTTTAAACGCCCTTTTTTTATCCCAGGACTTTCCTTTCTGTCCGGTGCCAGAGTCACTGCCGAATTTTAAGGCTTTAGAAGTCAGGAGGGAACGAATCAAGGTGTCAGAGTTGCATGAGATTCATTGAGCCCCGTTTGCTCCATAGCCATTTCTATCCCCGCCTGAAATGGCTGAATAAGCTTCAGTCGTGAATTCTTTTTGATTTCAGCCTATTGGTAACACTAATTATTTTCAATAATCTGAATTTTATGCAGTTGAAATCCCATCGGGAAGCCGAATGCATGTTTCGGGTTCAAATGGTCATTCATGCTTTTCTGACTACAATTCCACTGTTTGAGGTTTTTTGATCAATTTTTGGACAAGCAGAATAGCCAAAATGGAAAGGGAAGCCATGATGGAAAACCATTTCAAGGTGGTGAACATGCTGGTCATTCCCGCAAGCAAAAGATTCTTACCCGGAAAATATTGCAAGAGGGTGATGATCCCAATGTTTTCGATGAAATCTGCAAGGCTTGCCAACAAGGGGATTTGGGCCAAAATCACACTTTTCTTGATTCGGAAAAGTAAAAAACTGAACATCAAACCATAGATTACTGGATAGACAAAATCGATATAGATCAGGCAATTCGCATAAATTTGTCTGTCTGTTTCCCCATAGCCTTCGATCAATTGGTAGGCTTGTTTGGATGAATATGCAAATTTCAAATCCAGGGGCTCATTGATGGGGATATAATAAGGAAAGAGAAACATGTTGAAAACAAAAAAGGCGACAAACAAAATGAGGATGTTTTTGCCACTGGAAAACCTCTCAAGAAAATTTTTCATGTCATTCTATATTAAATGCCAGAATAGAATATGAAAAAATCACGTTTAACATCCCGAAAACCCAGGGGTCTCGGGAACCGACTGCCATTTCAAATATCGATATTTATATATAAAAAAAAATCTTTTGTACCATAAAAAAGTTGTTTTATATGAAAAAAACAGGAAAAAATTAAACTAAAAAATATTGATTTTACTTCATTTTTTAGTGTTAAGGATGAATCCTCTCCAACTTGGTCAAAACGATTCCCGTCAAAATGTTTGGATAACCATGGAGGACAAAAAGGATTCTAGGGAAAGTGTTTTTTCCATGTAGCCCCAGTCTCCAGGTTATCATTGGGTCTCTTGTCGTCTATTCCTCCTTGTACCATTCTGCATACATTGGGTAATTTTTTGCCGTCCTTTCAATCACCTCGAGCATTTCTGGTCCGGTATCTTTCACTTTTTTTGCAGGCATTCCTGCATATATACTATTGGCTTCCACGATCGTGCCCGCAAGGACAACGGCACCTGCCGCAATCACGGCTCCAGAATGGATGACCGCTCCATCCATCACAATGGCTCCCATGCCGATCAGGACGCTGTCGTGTATGGTGCAACCGTGCACGACGGCATTGTGGGCAATGGAAACTTTGTTGCCGATATACGTTCCTGCTTTCTTATAGGTACAATGGATGATGGCCCCATCCTGGATATTGGTGTCATCTCCAATCCTGATCTCATGGACGTCACCCCTGACTACGGCATTGAACCAAACCGTACAGTTTTTGCCCATGACCACATCGCCCACCACCGTGGCGTTCTCAGCCAACCAACAATTTTCGCCCAGCATCGGGAGATGCCCATTGACACGTTTTATCAAAGCCATATTTTTTTGCTTAATTTTCGATGAATCATTAATTTTTGAGGACTAAAATTAATTTAATTTCGTTGAAGGTTGAACTTTTTTGTCAATAATTGGTTTTCATGTTCGTACATTTAATATCGAAAATTCAAAAATTTTACAAAACTATGAAATTACTTCAAAAAACAGGTTTGGTATTGGCTGCCTCATTTATGATGGTAGCTTGTGGAAAGTCAGGTGACACTGTAGAAACTACAGACGCGCAAGAGGTAGGTGAAGCTACTGGCGAGACCTTGGTGATCGACAATCAATCCAGCAAAGTGAATTGGAAAGGTTACAAGCCATCTGGTCAGCATTACGGTTTTATCCCCGTTACTTCTGGCGAATTGGTAGTCGCTGGAGAAGAAATCACTGGAGGCAAATTTGTATTCAGCATTCCTGATCTTAAAATCGAAGATTTGGCCGAAGGATCCGAAGATTATGGAAAACTTCATGGCCATTTGCAGTCTCCAGATTTCTTTGATGCTGCCAATCATCCTCAGGCAACTTTCGAAGTAACGGAAGTGACTGCCTACACGTCAAACAATAGCGTAGCTGACAAAGACGAATTCGCTTCTGACAACACTCCCGCTTCTGATTCTGAGTTGGCCGGTTCAAATCCAACACATTGGATCGCTGGTAACTTGACCATGAGAGGAACTACCAAAAACATCAAATTCCCGGCAACAGTTTCCATCACTGATGGCGCAGTAGCCGCGAAAGCTGGTTTCAACATTGACAGAACTTCTTGGGGTTTGTCTTACGGTGACGAAAGTTCTGCCGTGGACAAAGCAAAAGATCAGTTCATCTACAACACTGTAAGTGTGATGTTTGATATCAACGCGAAATAAGTGCAACAAGAACAATACGTATTAAAGAGGAAATCTTCGGATTTCCTCTTTTTTTTTATCCCATCCAAAGCTGTAATTTTAGGCCATGTCAGGAAAAAACACCTTTCCATTGCCCAATGATCCCATTTGGATTTCTAAATTGTTGAATTGGGCGAATCACCACTATCCCTTTTTTGCCTATTTTACAGACAATGGGATTCCATACCCCCATCAGGGTTTCAAACACCAGTTTTACGCTGCCAAATCAGCATTTCCCCTCAAAGAGGCCACAGCTATTTATGGGAAACAAAAGATGGTGGGTATCATCGGATATGATTACAAAAACGTTGTTGAAAAATTGACCAGTGATCATCCGGCGCCTGTGGATTGTCCGGAATCTGTTTTTTTCTTGCCCGAACTGGAGATCCTCATTGAGGAAAATCAAATCTCGGTAATCCATGAGCATGGCGACCAGCTGATGTCGGAGATATTGGCTTTTTCGCATCCTTTGATCCCGAATCCACACGTTTTAGTGACTGCAATGACAGACAAAGAAACGTATTTTTCCAATATCCAATCCATTAAAAACCATATCATCTCGGGAGACCTTTATGAGATGAATTATTGCATGGGATTTACTTTTGAGGAAAAAAAATGGGATCCCATTCAAGGTTTTGAGGCATTGATGAAGCGGTCTGCGATGCCTTTTTCAGCTTTGTTCCGGGGCGAAGATCTTTATTTGGTTTGTGCTTCTCCAGAAAGGTTTTTGAAAAAAACGGGGGATCAATGGATTGCCCAACCGATCAAAGGCACCATAAAAAGAGGGGCCAATGCAGAAGAGGACAGCATTTTTCAGGATTATTTGGCCAACAGCGAAAAGGAACGGGCCGAAAATCTGATGATCGTGGACTTGATGCGAAATGATCTTTCCAAAGTATCCAAAGTCGGCTCCGTGGAGGTGGAGGAGCTTTTTGGGATTTATGCATTCCCAAAGGTTTCCCAGATGATCTCCACAGTGAAATCCAAGGTGCGAAGTGACCTTTCCCTGGAAACCATTGTCCAGGCCACATTTCCGATGGGAAGTATGACGGGCGCTCCCAAGATCATGTGCATGGAGCTGATAGAGCGGCACGAGGATTTCAAGCGGGGATGGTATTCAGGCGCTTTGGGGTATTTTGAAGCGAATGGGGATTTTGACCTGAATGTCGTCATCAGAAGTATCGTTTTTGATAAAGCCTCCGGCAAAGGTTATTTTGCAGTGGGAAGTGCCATCACCCATGACGCAGATGCGGAATATGAATATCAGGAATGTCTGCTCAAGTCCGAAGCCATTCGGGAAGTGCTGGAGGGGTTTTGACCAATTTTAAAGGATGAATGGAAGGGATCAGAAAAATAATTCATGTGGATATGGATGCATTTTATGCTTCCGTCGAGCAGATGGATTTTCCTGAACTCAAGGGAAAACCAGTCGCAGTCGGTGGGAATATGGAAAGGGGAGTGGTGGCGGCGGCCAGTTATGAGGCAAGAAAATTTGGGGTTCGTTCTGCCATGTCCGGAAAAATGGCGGCCTTGAAATGTCCTCAATTGATTTTTGTAAAGCCTAGATTTGATCGGTATAAGGAGATTTCAGGTCAGATCAGGGAAATATTCTTTGAATATACGGATTTGGTGGAACCCCTTTCCCTCGATGAAGCATTTTTGGATGTCACGGAGAACAAAGTCAACAACCCTTCAGCGACTCTTATCGCCCAAGAAATCAGGGACAGGATCAAGAAGGAAGTTGGGCTGAATGCCTCTGCTGGAATCTCTTACAATAAATTTCTGGCCAAGACCGCCTCTGACCTCAATAAACCCAACGGGCAAGCCTTAATCCTTCCCAAAGACGCACATGATTTTTTGGAGAAATTGCCCATCGAGCGATTTTTTGGGATCGGAAAAGTGACTGCAGATAAAATGAAACAACTGGGGATCCACAACGGTCGGGATCTGAAGGAGTTTTCGCTCCAGTTTTTGACCAAGCGGTTTGGGAAGTCTGGATTGCATTTCTTCAACATTGTCCGAGGGATCCACCTGAGTGAGGTACAGCCGAATCGCATCCGTAAATCCCTTAGTGCCGAAAATACCTTTGAGAAAGACCTTTCCAAGGAAAGTGAATGGGAAGAGGAGTTGGCCAAGATCTTCGAAGAATTGACACGAAGGATAGAAAGAACCGGCATCAAGGGCCGTACAGTGACGCTGAAGATCAAATACAGTGATTTCACGATCCAAACCCGCAGCAAAAGTTATGAACAATATCCCGAAATGGAGGTCATCTGGGAAACAGCAATGGAACTCTTGCAGCAGGAAGAGCTGAAGGGATCAGTGAGACTGCTGGGCTTGGGGCTTTCCAATCTCAACCTGACGGAAGAAAAAACGCTTTTTGGAAAGCAGCTTTGGCTTGACTTCGATCCTTTGTCAGAATAGGGAAATATTGCTTTTGCTGATGCTAATCTTGGGATTTGAAGCTGTTTTTTCAATGCATTGGCCTGCCGATCAAAACCATGTTTTTTTCGGGTCTTTTCAACCCGTTTTATGCATTGCGAATGCCTTTCAATACTTTATTAACTGATAAATAGTCCGTTGTTGACTTATTTTGACTTCACCCTATCGGTGTCAGGAATTGGATTCCCAATTGTCTGGTTTTCTTTCAATTTCAATCTCAATTGGAAACCTATTGCATATTTCGGGTTCAACTATTGGCCACAATGAAACATCATCCTAATTCCTCCATCCCATAATCCCTTTCTACCAGACAAATCCTCGTTTTGAAGGCAGAATACCATTTTTCCCTTCCCATTTTTTGGGCAATCAAATGTTCACCATTCATTTTCCAACTGCGGATGGCCTCCAGGGATTCCCAGTAGCTGACGGTGATGCCCAGGTCTTCGCGTGCACTTTCGTGTCCCAAATATCCAGGTTGCTTCTGGGCGAGGCTGACCATTTTTTCGGCCATTTTGAGGTATTCCTCGCCTCCGATATGGGTCCGGTGGGAAGTGAAAATCACCGCATAATAGGGGGGGTGAGGAGTTTTGGCAATGTCATTTTGTGTCATTTTTGGACGATGGTTTTATGGGCGATTTGGTCTCCCGGTTCTTTTGGTGGGATAGTAAGTTAAGTGCTTTTTTTTGAACGGAAAAAAAAGGCAAAAAAGAATTTGACCTACCGATTCAATCCGAAAAATACGGGTTAAAACCAACATTTCTAACTTGTGATAGGGAACATCCTTTTCGATTTTGCGTTTTGAATTGGGTATCTTCTTTTCATTTGAGTAAGTTTTAGCACTGCTCATCGGCATTTCAAAAAAAAACTATGCTTGCATCCCCATATTTTAAAAAAAACCCGAAATTATATTATTTTCTCCCAATTTTTTATCGGTATTGGATGGATTCCAGCCCAATGTCTGAAGAGATCAGGTCTATAAAGGAGCTGATCAATGGCCAAAATTGGTTAGCCGAGGAAGAGAAAGCATTTTTGATGGAGCAGATTGATCCACTGCATCCACCTAGGCCCAAAACACTCCACTCTTGGAATTCCTTGATCCTCCAATCCTTTGACCCGAGTCAAAAAAACCTGC
Source organism: Rhodonellum sp. (assembly GCF_030656585.1). Taxonomy (NCBI): domain Bacteria; kingdom Pseudomonadati; phylum Bacteroidota; class Cytophagia; order Cytophagales; family Cytophagaceae; genus Rhodonellum; species Rhodonellum sp. The sequence goes on along the minus strand of NZ_JAUSPP010000037.1, from coordinate 26,891 downwards.
CTGCAATTGGAATCGAACTGGCTGCAAAACAAGCAAAAGAACAGCATAGGGAATTGGACAAAGAAAGCGAATTGGCATTCGTTGAGACCTCCCGAAAGCTTGGGTTTTTGGAAAGGAATACAGGCTTTGCCTTTCAGGAAGGGCACATTACGCTTACTTCGGAACATGATTCCGCGACAAGCTTTGATGTGTCTGCACTCCAAGGCATATTGGAAGGAAATCAGGCAGCACTGATCCAAAAGGTGAAAAGTGTAATTTCCGCCCCAGATTTCGCTTATGTAGCCCCGGATCCTTTTAATGAATACAGGCAGCAGGTTTTTGATTGGTGCAAAATATTGGCAGATCATGGTCTTGGCAGCTGGGGATTTCCCAAAGAAGATGGTGGCAAGGGGGATATGGAAGGTTATTTCACCATTATGGAGACCCTGAGCTATCACGATCTCAGCTTGGTGATCAAGTTTGGAGTCCAGTTTGGGCTCTGGGGAATGAGTGTTTATTACCTCGGTACGGAAAAGCACCATCGCAAATATCTTCGGGAAATCGGTTCACTTTCCCTTCCCGGATGTTTTGCCATGACGGAAACTGGCCATGGCTCCAATGTAAAAGGCATTCGGACGACCGCGACCTATAATCATGAAGATCAGACGTTTTCCATCCACAGTCCGGACCCTTCTTCCCGAAAGGAGTACATTGGCAATGCTGCTGTGCATGGACAAATGGCCACGGTCTTTGCCAAATTGGTCATCGATGGGATAGATTATGGGGTCAATGCTTTTGTGGTTCCTTTGCGGGACGAGTCAGGAAAATTAGAGAATGGCGTGACAATAGAAGACTGTGGTCGGAAGATGGGCCTCAATGGCGTTGACAATGGTGTGATCTATTTTGATCAGGTGATCATCCCGAAAGAAAACATGCTGGATAAGTATGCCTCGGTGAATGAGGCAGGGGAGTTTGAAAGTCCCATTTCCAGTGACAACAGGAGGTTTTTTGTGATGCTGGGGACCTTGGTTGGCGGAAGGATTGGAATTCCCAGATCAGCTCTTACGGCGGCAAAATCGGGATTGACCATCGCCATCCGATATGGGGACAAGCGAAGACAGTTTGGTCCCGAAGGGGGAGAAGAAGTGCCGATTTTGAACTACAGGATGCATCAGCGAAGATTGATTCCCCCTTTGGCCACTTCCTATGCCTTGCATTTTGCATTGAAATATTTGACGGAGAGGTTTTTGAATAAAGCCGAAGAGGAGGCCCAGGAAATCGAGGCATTGGCAGCAGGGTTGAAAGCCTACACCACTTGGTTTGCCACCGCCACCCTTCAGGAGGCAAGGGAGGCTTGTGGAGGCAAGGGGTATTTGTCCGAAAATAGGATTGACGCACTTAAAAACGACACTGAAATCTACACCACTTTTGAAGGTGACAATACGGTCTTGATGCAATTGGTGGCAAAAAGCAGGCTGACCGAGTTCAGGCAGGAGTTTGGCGACATGAACGTATTCGGTATTTTCAACTTTGTAACGGACAAAGCCATGACCTACGTGTCCGAAAAAAATCCCCTTATCATCAGGAGTACAAATCCTGAACATTTACTGGATTTTGATTTTCACCTTAATGCATTCCGTTACAGGGAGCAAGCAATTTTGGGTTCGGCAGCAAGTAGACTGAAGCGGCTGATAGATGGGGGAATGGATTCTTTTGATGCCTTCAATGTCTGCCAGCACCATTTGATCAATGTAGGTCAGGCATATATCGAGCGGGTTGTTTTGGAACAGTTTCAGGAGAAAATAAAAAGCATAGCGGACAAAGGCAGTAAAAAAGCACTCACCCAAATGTGTCAATTGTATGCACTCCACACCTTGGAAAAAAACCGTGGGTGGTTTTTGGAACAAGACTATATGGAGGGGGTGAAAACAAAGGCCATCAGGAAAATGGTCAACCAACTCTGTTGGGAAATCCGGCCTGATGCCATTGCGCTTACAGATGCTTTTGCAATTCCCGAAAGCTGTCTTTCTGCCCCGATAGCAAAAAGGGAATCCTTGTAGTTCCTTTCCCAGCGATTCAATGTGGAGGAATGAGCTGTTGGAAAATGGAAGATGAAGTCATTTGGATCAAGATTCCTTTCAATGAACCCAAGGTTATTCAAGGATTGGGTTCATTGAATTTGCCTTATTTGCCCGAAAATATTTTTCTGGAATACAAATATTTTTTTTCTGGAGAAATCATCTCAAAGGATTGTGGATTCGATTTGTACATTGTTTCCACAATTTGAGGAGGTGGGATTCTACAAATATTTTTTGGTCCCAATGTTTTTTTGATACACAAGGGTTACTTTTTCCTTGGTTTGGATGATTAACCAAAGCCTTTTGATCCCTAATGTATGTTTGACAATATCAATACGGGTAGTTTTTATAGGTTGTCGGGTTGAAAAAAAGTATGAAAATCCATTCAGGAAAGGTAAAATGTGGAAGGTTTCCAGTGAAAGATTGCAGTCGGGTTTGGCCTGTTACGCCGGGTTTTAACCCGTGTATCTCGGGTTTTTACCTGTCTTATGCATTTCCAATTGGACTCGATCCTGAAATTAATGGATAATCAGTCGGTTGTTTGCTGTTTTCGACATCATCATATGGGTTGAACGACTTGCCCTCCAAGCGCCTGATTTTCTTAAGGTTTCAAGCCCAATTGGAAACCTGATGCATATTTCGGGTTCTAGGCATAATAAAAAAGTAGGGTGAATCAGGGGTTTACATTAAAATATTGCCCAAAAAATCAAAATCCCTTTCAACTAGACTTATAAAAAAAGGGCCATCTCAAACATTGAGGTGGCCCTTTTTTTATAAGGATTATGAATTTATCTGAGGGTGAATTTGATGGTTTTTGAAGCTCCAGTGCTCGGCATAGCCACCAAGGTATAATCCCCTTTGGGCAAGCCAGTACCAAAATAATAATTTCCTCTTCCATCATCACCAAATAAAGTAAAAGGTGCGGTTTGATCCGTGAAGTTTTGGGTGGAAGCACCTGTCAAGGAAAAACTTACCGATCCTTTGAAGCCAGTGACCATATTGGCCTGAATGTTCATTTTATGGGTAGTGGTCGGGATAACGTTTCCAGCTGATATTTCCTGTAAGTATTTATTGATATTGGATTGTATCAATGAAAATCCGGTGATTGGTGAGGATCCAGAAGAAGTTGTAGTGGTGCTCTTTGGACTGCTTTCTGCTGTATCTGTGGAAGAACTTTGGGTTGTCCCGAAGGAAGTCATGTCGTTGAATGAGGCATTTTGATTTCCCATTCTGACATTGTCAAAGTAAATAATCCTTTTGGAGACATTGGTTTTTCTGTTTGCCCAAGTCCATTTGTATAGGCCTATTTTCCATTTTGGAAGATCGCCTTTGTAGATATTCCCCCCTCTTCTGGTCACGATTTTCTTTCCGTTTTGCCATACTTCAATTAAGCCATCTGACCCGTTCGAATGGATATAATGAAAGACAAACTCGTTCCAGGAATTTTTTGGAACTTGACCCAAATCTATATTGTCTTTGTTGCTGGATCCGGTTTGAACATTGCCAACGATCAATATCAATCGGTCATTTTTCACATTCAAGGAAGCGCTTGGGCTTCCCATTCCTTCTTGATGCCATTGGGAGATGATTTCCGTGTCGGTATCCATTTGAAATCCATCCGAAGGGAAATTAACAGCAAATGAATACCATCTTTCCCGGTGATTTTGTGCGGGGAAGAGTACTTCTGCCCTGACCCCCGAATTGGATTGAACTTTGTCGCCATATCTCAACTCAAATTTACCTGATTTGGCTCCTTGGAATTTTGGATTTGTAGGTGTCCCAAAGGAATAACTGGAAGCCAATTGTTTCCATGTGAAGCTCAAGGGGTTGTTTCCTTCAAATGTTTCTTCAAAGATAAGGTTGGCCGCAACCCTAAGGTTAGGGTCCGTTTCTGAATCCGAGATGCTGGTCGCTAGGAATTCCATTTCGTTAGCCTCGGCAATCGGGCTGTCGATTTCTTGCATTTCGCAGGAAAAAATTCCTAAACTTAGCAAGATGATGATCAATTGGTTGGTGGTTTTTCTCATTTGACTTTTCATTTTAGTTGGTTTTTAATGCATTGATAAAATTTGGTTATAAATAAAACAGTAACTATTTACGACTATAGTTTTCACTCTCAACAATAGATGCAACAATAGAAGAGCGTTTTTCTGGATAATTGAGGTGATGGATGTCCAGATCTTTGATTTATCAATTTGACTTTACAAAATTGTTTTATGACTAACTTCTTGTACCCCCTTGATTTTTAGTGGTTTGTGTGCGTATTGGTTTTGACGGAAAAACAATTACTATGCCATTACCTTTCATGGAAAATGAGCGATGGCTAGATGCGAACCCAGGTAGGATCTTTATTAATTGGGCGAAATATAGTTTGTCGGATTTTCAAACGAAGAACCGCATGAAAATTTTCCTAGACCATGTCGCAACATGAACAAAAGGCTTTTCCATCTAAAAGTTAGTTTGAATTGGTTTTTGGATCTTTTTTTTTTCGAAATAAAAAGGACAATCCACAGATTAAAGTTTTAGGGAAAAAGCAAAGGATTGGTTCAGCGAAAAAAATGTTCAACATTTTTCTTCCTCTTAATGATTTAACCCGTTTTATGCATTACGACTACATCTAATATTTTAATTTACTGATCATCAATTAGGTGTTGACTATTTTTGACTTCACCCTATTGGTGTCTGGAATTATTCTCCCAATGATCTGATTTTCTTTCCGTTTCAATTCCATTTGGAAACCTATTGCATATTTCGGGTTTCAAGATTTGAGAAAGGGGAGTTTGGGGGCATATAAAAAATATTGAAATGTCAGGGGATGACTAGTTTTGGTTTTTGGGTAAAAAAAAAGGCTGCCCATAAGGCAGCCCTTGATTGAAATAAGTGAAATTATTTAATGGTGAATTTGATGGTTTTGGAAGCTCCTGTGCTAGGTGTGGCCACCAAGGTGTAAGTTCCTTTGGAAAGTCCAGGACCAAAGTAATAATTGCTTTTTCCATCATCTCCAAACATAGAGAAGGGAGCTGAATTATCTGTGTAGGTATGGCTTCTTGTTCCAGACAAACTGAATTTTACAGTTCCTTTAAAACCGGATTCCATATTGGCACGGATATTCAATTTATGCGTGTTGGTGGAAATTGAGTTCCCCTCGCTGATCACCTGCAAGTCTCTGTTCAAATTGGCCGCAATCAAGGTAAAGCTTGAGATTGGTGATGTTGAGGTAGTGTTAGTAGGAGTAGTTGAAGTAGGGCTAGTTGGGGCTGGTGCTGTTGCAGTTGTTCCAGAAGAACTCATGTCGTTGAATGTTGCATTTTCATTGCCCATTCTCACATTGTCATAATACAATACTCTTTTTGAAACATCTGTTTTCTTGCTTGCCCAAGTCCACTTGTAAACCCCGATTTTCCATTTTGGAAGCGCACCTGGGTAAATATTCCCACCTTTTCTGGTTAGGATTTTCTTTCCGTTTTGCCATACTTCTATCAAACCATCCGATCCGTTTGAGTGTACATAATGGAAAACGAATTCATTCCAGGAATTCTTTGGTACGGGACCCAAATCGATATTGTCTTTCTTGCTTGATCCGACATTTTGTACGTTTCCTACAATCAAGATCAATCTGTCATTTTTTACATTCAAAGAAGCACTTGGACTTCCCAATGTTTCTTGATGCCACTGAGAGATGATTTCAGTATCGTTGTCTTTTTGAAATCCATCTGCAGGGAAATTCACTGCAAAAGAATACCATCTTTCTCGGTTGTTTTGTGCAGGGAACAATACTTCTGCTCTTACTCCGGAATTGGTCACAACCTTGTCACCATACCTCAGTTCAAATTTACCGGCTTTGCTTCCCTGAAATGCAGGGTTGGTAACCGTTCCAAAAGAATAACTTTCAGCAAGTTGTTTCCAAGTAAAGCTCAAAGGATTGCTTCCCTCGAAGTTTTCATCGTAAATGAGATTGGCGGCAACCCGGAGATTGGGATCGGTTTCTCCGTCAGCGTCCAGAATGCTGGTGGCTAAAAAGGACAATTGTTCTGATTCGGCCAAGGGGTCTTCAATTTCCTGCACGTCACAGGAAATGATTCCAAAGCCAAGTAGCAAAAGGGTGAATAGTTGGGTGATTTTAAGAAATTGGTTTTTCATTTTAATTGGTTTTTGTTTGATTAAATAAGAGTTGGTTTTTGTCTGTCATTAATTTTGGTTTGGTTTAATTAAATAAGAGTTGGTTTTTGGCAATAGAATATTGTTTCATGGATATCATGAGTGGTTTTGGGTAAATTGGCTTTTGCCTAAGAGGGAGAATGGGTGATTCTGGTTCCGGGCAATATAAGGGGTGATTACATCCCGAAATTAATTTCTAAAAACAATCGATTGAATAGAAATTGTGTTCTCGAAAGGTGATTTTACTTTTTTTAATTTTGCATATTACTGATTAATAATTAGTTATAATTTTTTTTGGGTGTGGTACGGCAAAAAACAATTTTTGTGCCATTAGGCTGATCCTAATTTTGAAAACGCTCAATGGAGGGTGAAATCCACTGTGGCTTGGCTATTTCATGATTTGTGTTTTTCATTGGATTCATTCGGTATTTTTATTTGGGGATTTGGTGTTTTAAAACTGATGAATTGATACCCATTTTGTTGCTGTTTTTTTCGTCCTTCGCACCATTTTAATTGTCTTTTATTATTTAAAATATAATTTTATGGTTTTTGAACGCCTTCTGATAATATTTGTATTGTTATATTTATTAGGGCAATAAAATAATAAATAATTCAATTAACAAAATATAAATCCATTTAGGGCAAAAAATAACAGAACTAGAAGACACTTCGAATGACCACCTTTTTAGATCGAATGAGATAGTTTAAGTGATTTCTATACAGCTAGTTAACGCTTTATATTTTTAAGATGTTGCTCTGGGGATTGTATTGGTATTTTTGTGTAATTCCTTGACTTTTAGGAGTAGGTGATTTGACTTTTTAAAAAAATAAATAAAAAATGAAAAAATATAATTAAAATGATAGTGGTAAAAATAGATTAATCTGCATTTTTTTTAAATGTTTTTTGGATTTTAAATAGAAAAGGCCATTTGGGATTTTTAACCCAAATGGCCTGATGATTTAAAAATCTGTTCCGCTGTTTTTCAGTTTCTTTGGCGTGATCCAGATGTTCCTGAAGAGCACCTCATGTCCCTCTGCTTGGAGTTTGATTCCTCCGGGTCGGTCGGTAATTCCTTTCCCACCATCGTTCCCTCCGTCCTGTCCCGAATTGGGGCCTCCCCATACTTGATCGATGGACTTGTCTTGATGGATTTTCTTGCCATTGAAGTAAATTGTCACACGGGCTTTTTCGAAGAGTTTGCCGTCCTTGAATCTTGCGGCCTTGAAAAGGATATCGTAAGCATTCCATTTTCCAATTCCATTATAGGCTTCCTCAGTGGGAAGATGTTCATTGATGATGGCCGCCATCCCATGCAGGCCATAATCCCCATCCAGAATCTGGATTTCATATCGGTTTTGGAGGTACACACCAGAGTTTCCCCCTTCTTGTTTTACCAAGAACTCCACATGAAGCCTGAAATCTTTGAATTCTTCCTTGGTCACGATGTCTGCCGCTCCGTACAATCCCCCCGCACCTGATGGATCGTTGCTGCTCATCGCAAAGCCTTCATCAACGGGGTCCGATACAATTTCCCATTTGATGGGGAGTTCGGCTTTTAATCGTGGGCCGTTCCAATAGGTCCATTTCGAATCCAACATTTCGCGGCTGCCATCGAAAAGCATTTTGGCTTTTTTTGGTTTTGAAATGCCTACTCCAGTTTGCGCCTTCATTGTAAGTGGCAATACAAATGCGAGTACACAAAATAAGGCTGTGAAATACTTTCTTTTTTCCATAGGTTTTAAGGTTTATTTCAGAAATATAGAAAATAATCATCCGAGGCATCCTAAATAAAAGGCTTTTTACACGGAGGTTGCTGATCGTTCCAGAGGTGGGGATTTTATGGATTGAAATTTGACTGCTTTTTTTTTGAAAAAAAGAATTGAAAATTCTTCAAGCTTTTTACATGCAGAAAGTAGGCTCATTCTAGAAAAAACTGCCAAAACCTATCTTGAGAGGGGGTTGGGAAATGGCCTTTTGGCCAAATGTAATCCTCTCCTTCATAGGGACATGGGATTGCGCTGATTTCAGGTATTGCTTCTGCAATTCAAAAACAATTGGAACAAAAATTTAATGTAATTTTAGATCAAATAACAACAGATAACATGAAGTGGCAAGGAAGAAGACAAAGTAGCAATATCGATGACAGAAGAGGTCGCTCGGGTGGTGGCGGGGGAGGGATTTCCCCATTTTTGATCGCACCACTGATCAAGTTGCTGTTCTCAAAGATGGGAATGGTCATCGTCGCGGGATTTTTATTGTTGATGTGGATCACTGGCACCAATCCCCTCACCTTGATTCAACAATTTATGGGGGGTGGCAACATGACCAATGTTGCCAATTATCAATCCAGTCCGGCTGAACAGGAATTGGCAGATTTTACCGCTGTGGTACTTGCCGATACGGAAGATGTCTGGAATGAGTTGATTCAGGATTATAGAGAACCAAAATTGGTCTTGTATACGGGAAGTGTCAGTTCGGCTTGCGGGTCAGCATCTTCGGCGACGGGTCCTTTTTATTGTCCGGCAGATGAAATGGTTTACATAGACCTGAGTTTTTACCAGGATCTCAAAACAAAATTGAATGCACCGGGCGATTTTGCGCAAGCCTATGTGATTGCGCATGAAGTGGGACACCATATCCAAAATATAATGGGCATCAGTGGCAAGGTCCAATCCATGCGGGGAAAGATAAGCGACAAGGAATACAATGAGCTGTCGGTCAAATTGGAATTGCAGGCTGATTTTTTTGCCGGGGTTTGGGCACACCATACCCAAAAGATGAAGAACGTCCTGGATCCCGGAGATATTGAGGAAGCCCTGAATGCAGCCAATGCCATCGGGGATGATCGGCTCCAAAAACAATCTACCGGAAGAATAGTCCCGGACTCCTTTACCCACGGCACTTCAGCACAGAGGATGCGTTGGTTTAAAAAGGGTTTTACAACCGGGGATTTTGCTCAGGGAGATACCTTTAGTGCTACGGATCTATAATGCGTCATCACCAACTTTGTCTTCTTTGGATTGCCTGTATTAGTGGTTCATCTATCTGATACCGTCCTTTGTGGGCAAATATTAACCTTCCTTCATGATCCCAAATCCGCTGCCTTATGCGTAGTTATTTTACGATATGTCTTTTGTTGGTATTCTCCATGGGTTGTGGGAAAGGCGAAGGAGCCGAGACGCTGAGTCCCGAAGCGCATTCCGCACTGGTGGAGAACTGGTATCAGGCGCGGGTGGCAAGTCTCAAATCTCCCGAGGGCTGGCTGAATCTTATCGGCTTGTTTTGGTTGGAGGAAGGTGAGAACCAAATGGGCTCCAAGGCCGGGACTGTCATTGTCTTGCCTTCAGGCATGCCTGAAAAATTGGGTTCCTTCTTCCTGAAAGACAGTCTTGTTTTTTTTATTCCGGTACAAGAAGGGATTGTTATGGAAGGGGAAAAGTTAAGGGAGAAAACCATTGTGTCCAATTTTGAAAATGGGATAGGGCCTCAATTGGCTTATGAAAGCCTACGGTTCAATTTGATCAAAAGGGACAAAGTCATCGGTCTTCGGCTCAGGGATTTGGAAGCAGATGCAGTCAGCCAATTTGATGGAATAGAAAGATATCCTGTGGATATTGACTGGAGATTGGAGGCGACATTCATCCCCTATGATCCTGTGAAGATGATCGATATCACAAACGTTTTGGGCCAAACCACTCCCAATCCTTCCCCTGGAGCAATTGAATTTGAGCTTTCGGGAAGCACCTACCGTTTGGATGCTTTGGATGGGGGAGAGGAGGATTTGTTCTTGATCTTTGCGGACGGTACGAGCGGTGAGGAAACCTATGGTGGCGGAAGATATATTTACATCAAAAAGCCTTCGGCCAGTGGAAAGACGGTTTTGGATTTCAACATGGCCTACAATCCTCCCTGTGTTTTTACGCCACACGCCACTTGCCCACTTCCACCGCGGCAGAATGTGTTGGACATCACCATCACAGCAGGAGAAAAAAATTATGGAAGACACTGAAGCGTCCCAAAGGATTTTGTGGAATGCAAAAAAGACCTTGATGAAACTATTTTAATAGCTGCATCAAGGTCTTTTTCGGGAAAGGTAAAATTGAAATTCGATTTGGGTTATGTTTTTCAAAAAACCCAAAACCCAATTGGATTGAGTACCAAACAGCAGTTTCTTCTTTCAGATTTTTTGATATTCTGAATTAACCCAACCAATTTCCCCAAGGAATTCTTGATAGGATAAGAACCAATCCGATGGCGTACATCATGTAAATGGACCTGAACTTGGATTTGCTCAGGAACATGTTTTTGGACCTGATATAGCCAACGCTGATGACGACAATTGCAATGATATTGATGACTGGATGCTCTAAAGCTGTCAATCTCGCAACGGGATCCTGCATGGCGCCACCACCGGTCAATAGTGAAAATCCCAGAGGGCTGACAAAATAAAGAATCAAGCCAACCAATAATTGCACATGGGAAATGATAAATCCTGCCATTGCAATTTTTCTGTCCTTTTCATTAAAAGTCTTGTTGCTCAAGGCTCCCACAAGCGCTAAAATAATCACAATGAAAAGCACCGCAAGTGCGAGATAGGCCAATGCTGAGTGTAGGTGTTGTAATCCTGTATACATGTTTTCTTTTTTTGTGGTGAAATTAAGGAATTAAGTCTGTTTTGGGAGAATTTCTCTGTATTAATTTGAATTATACCTGCGTTCGTCTAATTTTTAGGTCTATTCGTTTTTGTGAAGTAGTTGTATGAACATTTAATTCTTTGATCCAAAAATAGCCGTGAGTTCAAATTGTATTGCGATTTGCGGGTTTTACATCAAATGTTTATTTGTGTTATTTTTTGATGCTTAAAAATAATAAAATTGAATGGTCGGTTTAAAAATTAACTATTTTATTCAATTAATAGTGCAATAATTAAAATATAGGTCTATTAATGATGCTTGAATTAACTTTTTTAAGTAAAAAAATGAATTTATGGCTATTTTCATTGTGCTGTAAATATAAGATTGTGATAAGTGGAATTGCGTATAAAGTGCTCATTTTTTTAATATTTAAAAAATTTTAAAAAAAATAATATTTATTTTGTTTTATAATCTTTAAATATAATAATTCAATGTAATTTTTAAATAAAAACATATTCATTTTAAAAGCAAAAATCTATTCAAATCCATCTCTATTTTTTTGAATGGTGCATTGTTTAGGAAGGATCTTGGTAGTTTTATAATCGTGTATTAAGCCTGTTTACTTCTTAAATACACTTTATTTTTCCCAAAATAACCATTTATATACCCCAATTTTAGCCATTTGCCAAAGATGTTTTTTCTTAGGAGAAATCATGCCTTGTTGTCTGTACCCTTTTACCAACCACTCAAAACCCTTTATTTATGAAAATCGATTTTACCAAATCGGGGATTTCACTGAAAAACTGGAAGATACTCTTCCTGATTTTGGGGATAATCCTCATCAATGCAAATGAAAAAATTTATGCCCAGCAGCGGCAAGTGGCAGGAGTTGTCCTTGATGAAGCAAATTTGCCGATTCCCGGTGCAAATGTTCTCGTCAAAGGGACAACAAGAGGTGTGATTTCAGATCTTGATGGAAGGTTCACCATTGAAATTGGACCTTCGGAAAACATCTTAGTCATCTCTTATATCGGCTACGAAAAGATGGAAGTGGCTGTTGGAAACCGAAGCGAGGTCACCGTCAAACTTAGTGGAGATATTCAACTCAGTGAAGTCATTGTCACTGCTGCGGGTATTGAGCGGAACGCAAGCACCTTGGGCTATGCTGTCACCACGCTTAATGCCGATAAGGTAGCGCAGAGAAATGAGCCGGATCCCATCAGATCACTGACTGGAAAAATCGCCGGTGTCAATGTACAGGGAGGCGGTGGCGTTGCAGGCGGATCCACGAACATCACCATCAGAGGAAATTCTTCATTGGGAAACAATAACCAACCCTTGTTTGTCGTGGATGGGATTCCATTTGACAATTCCACTTTTGAACCAAGTGGATCTAGGCAGACCCAATCCAATCAATCAACGCCCAGCAGGGCCTTTGACATTGATCCAAATACCATCGAAAGCATGACTGTTCTTAAAGGAGCGGCTGCTTCTGCATTATATGGTTCACGTGCTGCAAATGGCGCAATCATCATCACTACAAAATCCGGATCCAAAAGGAGTAGGAAGGGAATGGAAATCACCTACAGCACATCCTATTCCACAGAGAAACTATCTGGATTGCCTGACTACCAACAATTGTATGGGCAAGGGACCAACGGCGATTACAGGGCGGGCGTTTACGGTTCATATGGTTCTCCCTACAGTTCTAGACCTACTATTCCGCATCCATTGGCCTCTACAGCCTATCCTTCAAGTGTGTTTCCGGAATTTTATGAAAGTAATGGTGTCACTCCTTTAGAGGTCCCTTACAGATCTTATGCAGGAGAAAACCAGCGTAATTTTTTCAGAACCGGTAATGTCTACGAAAATGCTGTTACCATCAATACGGGGACAGAAAAAGCCAGCTTATTGGTCGGAGCCAGTCGCACCGAAAACAAAGGGGTTGTGCCAGGAAACGAAGTCACTCGAACCTCCTTCAATGTGGGCGGTAATGCCAACCTTGACAATGGTTTTTTTGTGCGGGGTACCATCAATTATGTAAAAACGGACCAGCAAAGTCCGCCAATTGGTGGGTCCGGTTCCGTGATGGGCAACTTGCTCTTCATGCCTACGAGTTATGATTTGACAAGCTATCCATTTGAACATCCGATTACTGGTGCGAATATTTATTATAGGGCATTGGACAATCCCTATTGGTCTGTCAAAAACAGTCCTTCGACAAGTAGCGTGGACAGGTATTTTGGGAGTTTTGTTCTTGGAAAAAAAGTGACACCATGGCTGACCATTCAAAACACATTCGGCTTTAACGGCTTTACGGATGCCCGTATTTCTGTTCTTGGAAAAGGATCAAGCGTATATGCCAATGGAACCATCAACACGGACAATATCAATCGTCAAGAGTTGGACAACACTTTAATGGCAACCATTTCCACCAATATTACCCCTGACCTTTCCTTTACCGGTATTTTGGGAAACAACATCAATCAGAGAACGACGAGAAGGTCTGCTTTTTCAGGAGATGGAATCATCGTGTCAGGAATCAATGATATTCGAAACACTACGACCATCACCCTGTCAAGCATTCCCAACAATCAGGCACTGATTCAGCAACGGTTTTATGCATTCTTTGCTGACATGACCTTTAACTACAAATCGTTTGCTTCCCTCAACTTTGTTGGTAGGAATGATGTATCGTCGACCCTTCCCGCAGCCAACAGGAGTTATTTGTACGGAGGTGTAAACGGTCAGTTTACCTTCACGGAAGCTTTGAAAATGCCCAAAGGCGTTTTGAATCACGGTTCCTTGAGAATGGGCTACACGAAAGTTGGTAATGAAGCCAATCCTTATCAAACCATCAATGTTTTCAATGCCAATGCAAGTTTTGGTGGAATAGGTTCTCCTTTCTCCAATGCAAACAGTGCCAATGTAAGTACGCAGACATTGTCCAATAGCTTGACCAATGGGGGGTTAAAACCAGAGTTTATCACTGAATTTGAAATCGGTACTGAATTGAGGTTTTTTCAAAACCTCCTCACTTTGGATTTGACTTATTATGACAAACTAAGTACCTCGCAGATTTTTGTGGTGAACTCGGCTCCTTCTTCAGGATTCCTGACCAGAATCATCAATCTTGGCGAAACATCCAACAAAGGAATTGAAATTGGCTTGACAGCCAATCCATTGATGTCCGACAATGGCCTGAATTGGAGTGTTTCGGGTAATTTCACCAGGAACAAAAACAGGGTGGAAAACATAGGCGGATTTGCCCAATTGACCTATGGTGGAAACGTCCATATTGCCGGAATGCCATATGGGATGATTTTTGGTACCCAATATGCCAGAGATGATGAAGGAAATATCCTCGTAAATCCTCAGACGGCAAAGCCAATTTTGGCCACCACAAATGGTCCAATCGGTGATCCCAATCCTGATTTCATCGCTGGTCTGAGCAATACCTTCACTTTAAAAGGACTGACTTTGGATTTTCTTTTTGATTGGAAACAAGGAGGTGATTTGCTATCTACAACCATTGGCGAGACCTATGCCCGAGGCGTATTGAAAGATACCGAAGACAGGGATTCATTCAGGATCGGCCAAGGTGTACTGGGAGATGTGAACACCAGGTTGCCTTTGCTGGATGAAAACGGGAATAAGATCCCGAACAATACAGCATTGAATTACAATGATTATTTCTTTGGAAGTGGATTCGGCCCAAGTGGCCCCAGTGCAGGTTATATCGGTGAAGCCACCATTTTCGATGCCACTGTGATCAGATTGAGGGAAGTCTCTTTGGGATATTCGTTGCCATCCACTATGCTCCGAAAAACGCCTTTTGGGAGCATCTTTATTTCCGTAAGCGGAAGGAACCTTTGGTACCTGGCTCCCAACACGCCAAAGGCCATGAATTATGATCCGGAAGTGAGTACTGCCGGGTCCAATAATCCTGGATATGACGATTTGGGCGTGCCTGCCACCAAAAGATACGGAGTAAACCTAAGAGCAAGTTTTTAATCTGAAAAAACTAGAAAACCATGAAAAAGACAACATATATACTTGGGACTTGCCTTTTGGCCATTCAGTTCCTGTTTACTGCTTGCGATGATTTCATCGATATCAATGATGATCCCAACAATCCGACCGTTCCCCAACTGAGTTTGCTCCTACCGGCAACCCAGCTGTCGATTGCGGGAAATTTTGACAATATCAACAGGGGAGCCTCCAATGTGATCCAACATAGGGCTGCGGGGAGTCTCAACAGATATGATCAAAGTGGGACTACTTTCCAGGCAGCCTGGCTTGGGTTCTATACACAGGCAATACCGGATTTGGAAACCATCATACAAGAAGGCACAGCGCAATCCAGCTGGGGATATGTCTCCATTGCCAAGATTCAAAAAGCTTTTCTTTACAGTACAATGGTTGATGTTTGGGGGGATGTTCCCTACTTCGATGCTGCAAAAGTAGCTGATCCTAAGTTTGATAAGGGGGAGGAGATTTATAATGATTTGATCGGATTGATCGATGAGGCCTTGTCGGATATGGACAGGGGATTCACAGTGGTTTCTTCCTCTGACCTTTTCTACCAGGGATCCAAACTGAAGTGGCAAAAAATGGCCAACTCCTTGAAATTGAAGCTTTACATGCAGATGAGACTGGTCAATCCTGAAAGATCTAAATTGGCGATTTCCAACTTGGTGCAAGCAGGAGTTCTTATCGATAACAACAGTGATGATTTCACATTTTTGTTCGGAACCAATGCTGCCCCAAATACGAGACATCCATGGTTCACAACCGGGTACGCTCCTGGTCGTGACGGTTATGTAAGCATGGTTGTGGTGGATCGCTTAAAGGAACAGGATGATCCTCGACTTCGGTATTATATATTCAGGATCAACGCAAAAGCAGGTTTGGCAAACTCTCAGGTGGGTGAAGGCTATTATGGCCGCTATCCGGGAGATGGTGCAGCATCGCCTGCCGATCAAAACACGAGGGCCATTGTAGGGATTTATCCGGCAGCTGGTCTCTTTGACAATGGCGCAATGCCTTCCTTAGGTGATGATAATATATTCCTGAACAATATAGGTGCAGCTACCGGGACAACTGGAAATTCATTTAAAATTGCCTTGTTTGCAAATGGAGATGGATCCGGTGCGGGAATCTTGCCTTTGCTTACCCATGCAATGGTTAAATTTTATCGAGCCGAAGCCGCATTGGTTTTGAATACTGGTGAGGATGCAGGATTATTGATGAACCAAGCGGTAGCAGCCCATTTTCAGGCAATCAATGAACTTTCCCCTGCTTTTCCGATTGCTCCTGCGACAAGTACAGGTTTCATAAACAGACTTTCCGAACATTTTGCAAGTGCTACCGCGCAAGGCAAGTTGGAGTTGGTGATGATGCAAAAATGGATTGCAATGTATGGCAACGGTGTGGAATCCTACAATGATTACCGAAGAACCGGCCTTCCTGAATTGCAGGATCTAATTGCTCCACTTGATGTTTTTCCGGAAAGGTTTTATTACTCGGAAACGGAATTGACCTCAAATGAAACAGTAGTGGACACGAGAGATCAACTCCAAAGGGATCAACAAATTGTCCCTGTTTTCTGGAAAAAATAAATCTTAATCTGAATTCATAACGTCAGCGGATCTTTATTCCCCGCTGAATAACTTATAAACATTTATGAAAAAATATCTTTCTTATACCTGGATTTTAGTTTTACTCTCTTTGTCCTGTAAAACGGTAGACTACGATTGGGAGGACTTTAAATATGCCCCCACACCCAAAGTGAATTTGAATGCTGCGGCTTCGGCATTGCCTACCTTTTCTTCTGCAAAAGTATCCTTCTTCAATATGGCGGACCCTGATTTTGCAACAAGTCAAAAATTTGAATGGGAATTGGACTTCCATGATGCGAGTGGAAGGGCTGCGGTTTCTGAAATTGAAGTATATGTCAGCTTCAACAAAAGGGAAAACAACGTACCTGTCTATCCTGTCATTTTGTCTCTGGCAAAAGTTCATCCCAACGAACGTCAATTTCCTTTGCCCAGCACGATTAGGGCCACGGATAAACTTTTCGAAAAGGTGAATTCTTTCCCCAAAAGTTACAGTTTTACTCCTGCTGAGCTGGCTTCTCTCACCGGAACAAATTTAGCCACCATCGGGGTGAATGACTATTTCCTCTTCAAGTTTGTCGTCGTCATGTCAGATGGTACAAGGATAACCCAGTACAATGACAACTCTTGTGACGAATCAAGGGGGGAATTGTGCGACTGTAGAGTGGGGGTTCGATTCAAAAATCTAAAATAAAATCCTTTGAAGCGGAATGCCGATATTCGGTATTCCACTTTTTTATTCACCCAAAAGAAATTAAAAAGCATGATGAAATTAAGGATATTAGTTTTCTTTTTATTTGCCTACTCCCTAGCCTTTGGACAGGGGATTCCTTCACCGGAATCACATTTTGGTTTTAAAATCGGAAAGGATTACCATCTGGCCAACTATACCCAAACCGAGGCTTACTTCAAAAAAGTGGCAGCAGCTTCGGATCTGGTGAAGTTGGAATCGATCGGTAAAACTGAGGAAGGCAGAGAGCAATATATGCTCATCGTAACCTCTCCTGAAAACCACAACAAACTGGACCGGTACAAAGAAATTTCAACCAAGATGGCCAGAGCAGAGGCTTTTGGTGAGGTCGAGGCCAGGGCTATGGCCAAAGAAGGAAAAGCAGTTGTATGGATAGATGGTGGATTGCATTCCACGGAAACGGTGGCTACCCACCAACTTATAGAGACTATCTGGCAAATGGTGAGCCGAAAGGACGACGAAACACAAAGGATTTTGGAGGATGTAATCATTCTTTTTGTGCACGCAAATCCAGATGGACATGAATTGATCGGAGATTGGTACATGAAAGATTCAGTACCTGAAAAACGCAGCCTCAATAATTTGCCTGTGTTGTACCAGAAATATATCGGCCATGACAACAATAGGGATTTTTATATCCAAAACATGAAGGAATCCCGGAATATGGGCTACCAATTGTTTGTCGAATGGATCCCACAAGTCATGTACAACCATCATCAAAGAGGGCCTGCCGGGTCAGTTTTGGCCGGACCTCCTTACAGGGATCCTTTCAATTATGTGTTTGATCCGCTGATGGTGACAGGTATCGATGCAGTTGGTGCCGCGATGTACAACCGTTTGATCACCGAAAATAAGCCTGGATTTACCCGAATGGATGGATCTTCTTTCTCTACATGGTACAATGGAGGCCTTCGGACCAACACCCACTTTCACAACATGATCGGAATCCTGACGGAAATTATCGGCGGACCAAATCCGGAAGAAATTCCTTTGGTGCCAGACAGAATGATTCCTAACAGCAACACACCATTTCCGGTGATGCCCCAAAAATCCTGGCACTTTCAGCAATCCATCGATTATTCTGTTTCGCTGAATTTTGCGCTTTTGGATTATGCCGCCAGAAACAAGGACCATTTGCTTTACAATATTTATGCAATGGGTAAAAGCTCCATTGGTAAAGGGAATATGGATTATTGGACTGCTTTTCCAAGGAAAATCGATGCCATCAAAAAAGCACATCAAGCAGACTTGACAAAACAAGCCGCCGGAAATACCAGAAGGGAAGCCAGAGGCGGTGTGATCCCATCCAAATATTATGACAGTATCTATTTGGCACCAATGGAGCGTGATCCCAGAGGTTTCATCATTCCTGCCGATCAGACAGATTTTGCCACAGCGGTTAAGTTTGTCAATGCGCTTGTCAGAACAGGGATAAGGATTGAAAAAGCCATGGCAGATTTTACAGTCAACGGAAAAAAATATTTGAAAGGGGCTTATGTAGTCAAAACGGACCAGGCATTTCGTCCCCATGTAATTGACATGTTTGAGCCTCAGGATTATCCAAATGACTTCCAATATCCAGGAGGTCCTCCTATCAGACCTTATGATGCCGCGGGTTGGACTTTGGCCTACCAGATGGGTGTGGGTTTTGATCGGATAATGGAAGCATTTGATGGGCCATTCGAAACCCTTTCTTATGGAGAATTACAGGGGATTCCGGTTTCCAAGTTTGAATCCTCCAAATCAGGATACATGATCAGTGCGCACGTCAATGATGCTTTCGTATTGGTAAATGAACTGATCAAGGGAAAAGTTGATGTTTTCAGGACCAAAAGTGCATTCCAAGGATTGCCTGAGGGTTCGTTTTATATTCCCAGCAATGGTGGAACCGCCCTTGGGAAATTGACCGAAAATCTCGGGATTCCTGTTTTGGCGATGAAAAACAGTCCGAAAGACTTGGTGAAAGTCAAGGCCAAAAGAATCGCGCTTTTTGATACCTATGGAGGATCCATGCCGTCCGGTTGGGTAAGGTGGATGCTGGAACAATACCATTTCGATTTTGATGTGGTGTATGCCAAGGATATCGATGCAGGAGAACTTCATAAAAAATATGATATCCTCTTGTTTATCAGTGGAGGTATTCCTTCCTTAAATGATGGAGAAGCGCCTTCCAATTATGCCAGAAGAATGCCCACTCCTGAGGAAATTCCATCCCAATACCATCACTTGTTGGGTGAAATCACGCCCGAAAAATCAATCCCACAAATCAAGAAGTTTCTTGAAAATGGCGGAGATGTACTGACCGTGGGAAGCAGTGCGCAACTGGCTTTTCACTTGGATTTGCCCGTGAAAAATGCCTTGATGGAAATCGGCAGGGATGGGAAGGAATCTAATTTGCCAGGTGAAAAATATTATGTGCCCGGCAGTGTGATGGTAGCGAAGATGGAAACTTCAAATCCTGCCAACTGGGGTATGAAACCCTATTCCGATATCATGTTCAATAACAGCCTTGTCTTTAAATTGAAGCCTGAAGCAAAACAAATTGGCCTTGAACCTTTGGCCTGGTTTGATAGACCGGATCCATTGAAAAGTGGATGGGCTTGGGGCCAATCTTATCTTGAGGATGGTGTACTTGCTTTTAAGGCACCGGTTGGAAAAGGCAGTTTATTTGTTTACAGTCCTGAAATTACCTTTAGGGCCCAGTCCCACGGCACTTTTAAAATGCTTTTCAACAATTTGTATAATGTGAAGTAATAGGTTTATAAAGTAAAAAAACGGCACGGATTTTCCGTGCCGTTTCTTTATGCTTTCCATCGTAACCTCAAGCCCAAAGGATACAAATTGGACGTCAGGTTACTGATTATTTTTCTTATGAATACTTATGGGTGGTACATGCCAGACCGTTTAACCCGTTTTATGCAATTCGGACTCAATTCAATATTGTAATTGACTGACAATCAATTGTTGATTATTTTTGATTGCGCCTTATTGGTTAACAATGGAAAATTCCCGTTTTATTTGATTCCATACTCCACTATTCCACAAATAGCACCAATCCTTTCAAATACTCGGTTTCCTGATGGAAAATATTGATCGGATGGTCGGCAGACTGGGAGAGGTAATGGAGGATTCGGACATTCCTCCCGGATTCGATTGCGGCGGCAGTGATCGTGTTGGCAAAAAGCTGTTTGTCAATCACCTGTGAACAGGAAAAGGTGAATAAAATCCCCCCTGATTTGATATGTTTAAGCGTCTCCGTATTCAGCTTTTTATACGCCTTGATGGCATTGTGACGGGATTTGATGTTCTTGGCAAATGCCGGTGGATCCAAGACAATGAGGTCATAATCCAAGTCGATTTCCCGGATGTACTCGACCACATCCGCGACAATGGCTTTGTGCGTGCCTTCAAAACCCGGGTTTAAGGCCACATTCTCCTCGGTTAGGGCGATCGCTTTGGCAGAAATGTCCACAGAATGCACATCTTTTGCGCCCGCATTCAAGGCGGAAACCGAAAATCCGCCCGAATAGCAGAATGCATTCAGGACTTTTTTCCCTTTTGCGTAGCTGCCGAAAAGTTTTCTGTTTTCCCTTTGGTCAACAAAAAAACCTGTCTTTTGGCCATGCTCCCAATCGATGGCATAGGTGCAACCGTATTCCTGAACAAGATTGGTTTCGGGTGTCCCGAAGAGCATTTTGTTTTGGATTCCCGGAAGGTTTTTGGGAAGGGTCTCTGCGCTTTTGTCATAAACGGCTTTTAAACCGTCTCCGTACACTTTTTGAAGGGCTTTGGAAAGGTCATCAAAATGCTGGACCATCCCAATGGAATGGGCCTGGATCACAGCGGTACCATTGTAAAAATCAATGATCAATCCCGGCAATCCGTCGCCTTCTGCATGGATCAACCGGTACACATTGGTCTCTTGACTGTTGGTCAATAATAAGCTTTGTCGCATTGCGTAAGCCAACCCAATTCGTTTTTGCCAAAAATCCAGATCAATTGGCGCCTCCTCGTATGAGATCATCCGCACCATGATGGATCCGTTTTGGTAATGTCCGATTCCCAAAAATAGGTCTCTGGCGCTGAAAACCTGGACCAATTGTCCGTTTTCCAAATCGGGATCTTTTTTGTCGATCGCACCGGAAAAGATCCAATGGTGTTTTCTGATGATGGAAATTTCTTTTCCTTTGAGGAGGGTGATTTTAGGATATTGAAGCATGAAGATTTGTTTTATTGGGGAAAATAAGGGAGCCGCAAAGCATCGACAATGCACTGACGCAGAGTGCTGCAATATGGGGATAAATAGGCAGTTCTAAAGTGGAAAATGCCAAATAGGAGATCATTCCCAGCACGATGGACAACAAAGCGCCCATTTCTGAAGCTCTTTTCCAATAGAGACCCGCCGTGAGGGGAACAAAAAGAGAAACCAACATCAGAATGGAGGCTTCCGCTACCAATTCATAAATATTGGATTTCCATTGTGCCAATAGCGTGGCAATAATGGCTACAACAATAATGTTCAATCTCAAAATCCAAAGAAAGTGTTTGTCTTTCAGTTTCCCGCCGAAATAGGGCCGGATCAGGTTTTCCGATACGATGGCAGCTGGCGCCAATAGACCTGAACTCGTGGTACTCATGATCGCGGAGATCAAGGCACCAAAGAAAAGGATCTGGACATGTAGGCCTCCATGCCTGAGGACCATCTCTGGCAGCAGCATTTGTTTGTTTTCCAGGTAGATTTCAGGGTACAGGTACTTGGCGCCCAAGGCAATGAACAAGGGAAGAAGGCCAAAAGTCACATAAAACCCACCGGCCAAATAGGTGGATCTGACCGCCACTTTCTCGGATTTTGCAGACATCACCCTTTGGTAGATGTCCTGGCTGGGGATACTTCCAAGGCCGATGATCATCCAAGCGCCAAGGTAATTGATCCAGGAAATGGGATTGGCATCGGGAAAGAATTGAAAACTGCCTTCAGGAGCTGACTCCAGGATGGGCATGACGCCCCCGGCTTGCTGGGCGACCATGACGGCAACCCATATCAAGCCCACCACAATCAATGTGGTCTGGATGAAGTCGGTGATCGAAATCGCCCACATCCCCCCAAGAAAGGTGTAGAAAACCACAATGCCACCACTGATAAGGATTCCCTGCAGCATCGAAATGTCGGCGATGCTGGAAAATATCAAGGAAAGCGCCACCAGCTGCGCCGCCGCGTAACCAAAATAGGCTGGGATCATAAAAATGGAAGCGACAAACTCCACTTTTTTGCCAAAGATCCTTTTGTAAACATCCCCGATGGTCAGCACATTCATGCGGTACATGGGTTTGAGATAAAAAATCCCAAAAAGGATCAAGCACAGTGCTCCGCCAAAGGGGTCTTCAATGACTCCTTGGAGGCCATTTTCCAGATATTCTGAGGAAGCGCCAAAGATGGTTTCCGAACCAAACCAAGTCGCAAACAGTGCAGATGCAGATAAAAAAAGTGGGAGCTGCCTGCCCGCCAAAACAAAATCATTGGAATTCTTGACCAGTTTTGACGACCAGGCACCTATCGCCACGGTGATGAAAATATAAACAATGACAGCTGTGAGTAACAACGGAAGGGTTGCTTATTTGCTGTACATTTTTTCCCTGAGCGCTTTTACTTCTTCACTCGCCAAGTAATCTTCATAAGGCATGCGCTTGTCGATGGTCCCTTTTGGGGTGAATTCCACGATCCTGTTTGCGGAAGATTCCACAAAGGCATAATCGTAGGAGGTCATCATCACGGTGCCATTGAATTCGATAATGGTATTGTTGAATGCGGTGATGGATTCCAAATCCAAGTGATTGGTCGGTTCGTCCATAACCAAAAGGTTTGGATTCTGGAGCATCATCCTGGAGATCATGCAACGCACCTTTTCACCACCTGAGAGCACACTTGATTTCTTGAGTGAATCCTCTCCCGTGAACAGCATCCTGCCCAAGAAAGTACGGACATAGGCTTCTTCCTGATTGGTGGAATATTGGCTCAACCAATTGATCAGGTTTTGATCCGTCGCAAAATATTTGGAGTTGTCGTTGGGCAAATAGGCTTTGTTGATCGTAACCCCCCATTTGAAACTGCCTTTTTGAACCGGTATTTCTTCCATGATCGTTTGGAAGAATTTGGTTACAGCCTGTTTGGTTTTGGAGACGAAGGCTACTTTATCTCCTTTTTCCAACATCAGGTTGACATCCGTAAAATAGATGTTTTCATCATCCTTCAATTCCAATCCTTCAGACATGAAGATTTGATCACCGGCTTCTCTTTCAGGTTTGAAAATGATGCCCGGATATTTACGGGTGGAAGGCTGGATATCATCCACATTGAGTTTTTCCAGCATTTTCTTTCTGGAAGTGGCTTGTTTTGATTTGGCCACGTTGGCGGAAAATCGTTCGATAAAGGATAGGAGTTCCTTTCTTTTCTCTTCCACTTTCTTGTTTTGGTCAGTCTTCTGTTTGGCTGCCAATTGGGAAGATTCATACCAGAAGGTATAGTTTCCTGAGTAGATCCTGATTTTGGAGAAATCAATATCGACGATATGGGTCGAAACAGCATCCAGAAAATGCCTGTCGTGGGAAACCACGATGACCAAGTTTTTGAAATTCACCAAGAAATCTTCCAGCCAATTGATGGTTTCTGAATCCAGATCATTGGTAGGTTCATCCAGAATAAGGATGTCGGGGTTGCCAAATAGGGCTTGGGCCAATAATACCCTTACTTTTTGATTTCCGGCAAGTTCCTTCATTTTCAGATTGTGAAGGTTTTCGGATATGCCCAATCCGGAAAGCATGGAGGCAGCATCTGATTCTGCATTCCAACCATCCATTTCGGCAAATTCACCTTCCAATTCAGAAGCACGGATCCCATCTGCTTCGGAAAAATCCTCCTTCATGTAGATGGCATCTTTTTCTTCCAAGATGGCGTAGAGCTTTTTGTGCCCCATGATGACGGTTTTCAATACCTCTATCTCATCAAATTCAAAGTGATTTTGACTCAAAACCGCCATTCTTTGGCCGGGAGAGATGTTGACAGCTCCGCTGGTACTGTCGATTTCCCCAGAGAGAATCTTCAGAAAGGTGGATTTTCCTGCACCGTTGGCACCGATGACACCATAACAGTTTCCGGGGATGAATTTAAGGCTAACTTCATCAAATAGGGTTCTTTTGCCAAATTTGAGAGAGAGATTGTCGACTGAAATCATTTAATTTTTTTTCCTTGTTTTTTTGAAGTCACAAAGATACGAAATTCCAAAAGAAAAAGCGTTATGCATTCCCTTATTGTAATTTGTATCATGCATAACCAATAGATTATCAATATTATTCGGGAATATTGCAGAATTGACTTTAATACAATGAAGTTAGTTGATGGCGGGCCATGGGAAAGCGCTATTGAAAACTTTGCAGTGTGCAAATGCTTTGTTTTTTAAATCCTTCCACTACATGCCGCAGAGGATGATAAGCAGGAGGATGAAAGAAAACCAGGGGGAGTGGACAATTAAAATCCCAATTTCCACATATTTGTATTGGATATTATTTCTCAGGTTTTACCAAAATTCAAGAGCAATTGAAACTTCTTCACAAGACATTTATCATCACCGGAGCCACAAGTGGCATGGGCAAGGCCATTGCCTTAAGTTTTGCGAAGGAGGGAGCCAGCCTACTCGTCACGGGGAGGGATGCAAACAAAGGCAAGGTGCTTTTGGAGGAATTGCTGCCCTTGAATGGGGAATGCATTTTTTTGGCAGGTGATGTGGGAGATATTGCCTTCAATCAAAATCTGGTGGAATTGGCCATAGCGCATTTTGGACAATTGGATGGTGTGGTCACGAATGCTGGAATGCTCGGTCTGGGTTCGCTCACCTATCTGGCCCCGGAGGTCTGGGACGATACCTTCCGTACAAATGTGGACAGTGTCTATTTTCTTCTCAAATATGCTTTGCCGGAAATGCTGAAGAGACCATCGGCTTCCGTAGTGGTCAATGCCTCTATCGCAGCCTTTAAATCCTTTCCCAATCACCCCGCTTATTGTGCTTCCAAGGCGGCTCTTGTGGCATTGGCCAAGCAGTTGGCAGTGGATTATGGCCCGACTATCCGGATCAACAGTGTTTGTCCAGGTCCGGTGGATACCCCGTTTATCCATGCTTCGGCAGTCGCTTTTCCCAATCCCGGAGAGGCCGTCGCCAATGCCGGAAAAGCCACCTTGCTCAAGAGATTGGGTGCCCCTGAGGATATCGCCAAATTGGTGCTTTTCCTGAGTTCAGAGGATGCGAGTTGGATCACTGGCAGTTCCTACACCATTGACGGCGGGATTTTGGCGGGAGGATAATATAGGTTTTGAATGGGAAATTTTTAGCATGGCTTGACTTCCCCCTTTTCAAATCCTTCTGAACGCAAAGACACCTACGACAGCAAAGCAAAGCAAGGGAAGGATAAAGGAGAAATTGACTTCCGGAACGCCAAGGATGAAGGTATCGGCATAACCTGTCCCTCCGATATCCAAGATCATTCCCTGAAGCGTCGGCATGATGGCACCGCCCACGATCGCCATCACCAAGAATGCTGCGCCGTATTTTGCGTCTTCCCCCAGACCTTCCAAAGCAATTCCATAAATCGTCGGAAACATCAGTGACATCGCAAAGGAAACGCCCACCAAGCAGTACAATCCTGCCATGCCCTGTATAAACATAGTCCCCAAGACAAGGATCATGGCCAGAATGGAAAAGTAGTAAAGGAGTTTTCCTGAAGAGATGAATCTCAAAAGATACGTGCAGATCCATCTTCCTGTCAAGAAGACAATCAATGCAGCGTAAGCGTAATTTACGGCATCGGCATTCTCTATTCCCAATACTTCCGCATATTGATAAATATAGGTCCAGCACATGATTTGAGCGCCTACATAAAACATCTGGGCAATTACTCCTTCCACAAAATTGGGATTCGTCCATAATCGTTTCATGGAAGGCAAAAAGTCTAAATTCCCGTTTTTCTCCTTGCTTTCAGGCATTTTGACCAACAAGATCAGAACGATCATAAAGATCACGAATATACCCAACAGCACGTAAGGATCTCGGATGACCATTAGATCATTGCTGCGGACAATTGCCTTGGCCGAAACATCCAGGGAGTCGTAGAGCAAACTGCCATCAGAACTTCTGTTGTTGGATTCCAAAGCGTCGAGGATAAATTCCTTGGCAACGAATAATCCAGCCAGTGCGCCCATAGGATTAAAGGCTTGGGCAAAGTTCAATCTTTGGGTAGCGGTTTCTTCCGATCCCATGGAAAGGATATAGGGATTGGCAGTGGTCTCCAAGAAGGCAAGTCCGAAGGTGAGGATATACAATGCAATGAGAAAAAAGAAATAGCTTTCCCAAGCTGCGGCAGGGTAGAAGAGGAGTGCCCCAAAAGCATAAAGACACAAGCCGAAAATCACCCCTTTCTTGTAGGTATAGCGCTTCACAAAAATTGCTGCCGGCAAAGCCATGGTAAAATAACCGCCATAAAATGCCATCTGCACCCAAGATGCTTGAACATTGTTCAATTCCAAAACCCGTTTAAAAGTGGCCACCATCGGGTTCGTGATGTCGTTCGCAAATCCCCACAGGGCAAAAAGAGAAGTGATCAGGATAAACGGGACAAGGAGGGATT
>NZ_JAUSPP010000052.1:0-43597 GCF_030656585.1 Rhodonellum sp. | reverse complement strand
AACTTTATTTCAACCCTTCAAAATCCAGCTTTTCCGCAAAAGCCCATACGTCTTCATTCCGGAGATGCTTGCCTTTTACCGAAACAAGAAATCTTCCGGCGTGGATAAATTCAAGTTCAGCGACCCCTTGATTTGTATATTCAGCTTCCCAAACCCTTCGGCCTTTCCTTTCGTGGATCCTGGAAAACCCATTCACTTTCAACTCCTCAAAATCCAGATTTAATTTTTGAATACTTCCTGACAAAAGAACCGATGCAACTGGCCCGGCTCCATCCAGCACCTCCAAAACTATCTGTTTTGTCGAATCTGACTGATGGCTATAGGTTGCTTTTATGGCACTCATGTCAACAGATTCATTGTACCCAATGACGGTCTTGATAATTTTGAAATCTCCCAGAGCTGTTGGAATCCAGTTTTTCAATTCTTCTCTTGTAAATGGGATCTTCAAGGACAAATCCTTTGCTGACAACTCCTCATCCTGCAAGGACTTACCATTGTTTTCAGGTATGAGCGAGCGCTTTTTTTGACAGGAAAAGCCCAGAATTACCAAGAAGATAATCAGGAAGCACATCCAAAATTGCTTGCTGTTGGATTTTGTTTTTTCAGTCATTTTCAATGCTGGATTAAATCAAAATGATGGCAAAAATAATTCGGCCAAAATCAAGAGAATATCTCCATTGTATCAATGGGTATGCGTCCTGTAACAATTCTAAAAAAGCAGGATGGATGTGTTAAGAAATGGGAGCAGATTTATCCCAAAATATGCATTTGATTTCCCAATGGGATTGAAACTGAAGGAAAATCATACTGTTTGGAGAATAAGCCACAATACGGATAGAGTGAAGGCAAAAACAGGCAACATCTGACTGATTGTGAATCCATTTCAGGCTGGAATTGAATGGATCATGCAGCACAGGGGTTTAAAGCATTCGACATCCTTAAATATTGGGGTGGATATCGTCCAAATAAAAATATTCCTTTCTGCGAAATTTGATATATTTGGATAATTGACGAAATATTTGTTGGAGCTTTAAGTTTTATCCAAACATCATGGAATCACTTTTTGGAAAAAATAGCGTTTTAATTCTGCTTCCGATTCTCCTGTATTTGGCGGTGCCGGCAGTTGGCCAGACAGACCTTTCCTTTAGACAACTGTCGGTCAATGATGGCCTTTCCCAAAATTCCGTAGTCTCAGTAGCTCAGGACAACCATGGCTTCCTGTGGATCGCCACCCAAGAGGGACTGAACAGGTATGACGGCAAAGAATTCAAGGTGTTCAACAAAAAATTTGCAGACATCACGCAAGAGTCCCACTTGCAATTGGGGAAAGTAATCGCCGACCGTAAAAACAGGATTTGGATCATCCCGGAATCCTCGGTTCCTGAGCTTTTGAATCCCGGAAAAGATGCATTTGTCCCCATTAAGGGAGTACATGCCGCAAGCAGCATCCACGAGGATATTCATGGGGATATTTGGATCGGAACATTTTCGGGTCAATTGTTTAGATGGAACGAAAGTATCCAATCGCCCGAAATGATATGGACGGCGCCTTCCCGCCAAATTTTGGACATCGCAGACCTTGACGACAATCATCTCCTTCTCACCTTTAAAGAGCGTGTGGTCTTGTGGGACATCCAAAATCAATCCGTCACTGATTTTCAATTCCCCGAAAACGGCAATATCTATTCCTGCGCGATACCAGACCCTGCCGGGAACATTTGGATCGGTACCTTAAATGCAGGGATAATGGTGCTCCCCAAAGGAGAAAAATCCCCAAAATCCATTCAGGCTTTTTTCCATAATCGGCCCGGGAAATTGGACCAAGAAATGATTTTGGATATCATGGTGGATACCAAAGGCACAATCTGGGCGGCAACGTATGGTCAAGGCATCATTCGGCTAAACACAAAAGACAATACCATCCAAAACTATGCTTACCAAAAACAAAACCCGCGTTCTGTTCACTATGACGATATACTCTGTATTTACGAAGATTACACCGGGACGCTCTGGTTTGGAACTGATGGTGCCGGGTTGAGTTTTCACGATACGTATCTGGAAAAATTCAATTTTTTCCACAACCAACAGGTGCCTGAAAACATCAACATCGATGTCGTGCGGGCATTGTATGTGGATGAAAACAATACAATCTGGATTGGCACATCAGGCAAAGGTCTTACCTTCTTTGATCCAAAAACCAAAACTTGGGAAACCCGCACCACTGCAGGAAAATCACCCAATACCATCGCAAACAATAGGGTCATGAGTCTGATGAGCGATGGAAAAGGAAAGCTTTGGATCGGCTATCAGGAAGAAGGACTCAGCATCATGGATATCAAAACAGGCGAGTTCAGGCATTTTAAACCCGACAGTAAAATACCCCTGCCCAGCAATACCATCTGGAAAATATTCCAAGACAGCGCCGGGAGATTTTGGCTGGCGACACGCAATGATGGGCTGATCCAGTTTGACCCGAAAAAAGGTGTGGAACAACAATTTTTACATGATCCCAATGACCCTTTCAGTATCCCTGGAAACAACATCCGGACCATAGTGGAAGGAAGAAAAGGCGAATTATGGGTCGGCACCGAAAACCAGGGAATCGCCCGGTTTGATTTCACTTCCGGAAAATTCCATCCCTTCTCCTACCAAGAGGAGAACCCAAAGTCGATTTCCTCCAATAGCATCAAATCCCTGTACTTTGACGGAGGAAGCCTCCTGTGGATAGGCACAAACGGGTCAGGGATCAACGCCCTGAACATCGACACGAAGGAGTTGAAGAGGATATCCACCAAGGATGGGCTGGCCAATGATGTGGTCTATGGGATTTTGCCCGATGCATCCGGCAACCTGTGGCTGAGCTCGAACAAAGGCATCACAAAAATCACCGTTCCAAGCCCCCAATCCCAAGATTACACCATCACCAACTACACCAATTATGATGGCCTTGCCACGGAGTTCAATACAGGAGCCTATTTCAAAAACAGGGATGGATCATTGTATTTTGGGAGCTTGGAAGGCTTCTATTGGTTCAGCTCTGAAGATATTTCACTCAATGAAATCCCCCCAAAAACAGCAGTTACCGAACTCTACATTTTTGAGAAACCGGTCGCTCTCAGTGATAAAATCACCTTGCGGCACCATGAAAACACCCTGACCATCAATATGGCAAGCTTGGTATTTTCTTCTCCGAACAAAAATGAGTTCCAATACAAATTGGAAAACCATGATGAAAATTGGGTTTTGGCTGGGAATAACCATCAGGCCCGGTACACCAACTTGTCCCCCGGGGAATATAATTTTTTGGCCAAATCCAGCAACTATGATGGTGTTTGGTCTGAAGAGCCCGTTTCGCTCCAATTCACCATACTGCCGCCTTGGTACCTGAGTATATGGGCCAAATTGGCTTATTTGTTGTTTTTTACCGTGGCAGTGATCTGGGTTTACCAATACCTCAAATGGCGTTGGCAAATAAAATTTTTAATAAAAATGAAAGAGGAAGAGGCCGACCGACTTCTTGAAATCGACAGGTTCAAAACCAATCTGTTCACCAATATTTCTCATGAATTCAGGACGCCATTGACCCTGATCGCCGGACCTGTGGAAAGGCTGATGAGCCAGTCAGAGAGCCCTATTTTCAAGTCTCAGCTCAACTTGATCAAACAGAATTCCCAGCGCCTCCTGAACCTGGTGGACCAACTCCTGGAAGTATCCAAAATAAAATCCGGGAAGCTGCGGTTAAGAATTCAAAAAGGGAATTTGGGCCTTCTTTTACAGTCCATAGTTTCCAACTTCTTCTATTTTGCTGCAGAAAAAGACATCCGGATCAAGACAGAAATCCCCCTGATGACCGAGGTATGGTTTGATCCCGACAAAATCGAAAAGATTGTGGGCAACCTCCTTCAGAATGCCATCAAATACGGCAAGCCCGGGACGGCAGTAATGCTGAAATCCCAAATCATAGAAAAGCAACTGCATCTAAGCGTTTCCAATCAAAGTTTGGTCCGGTATAGCCAAGAAGAGATCTCACATCTTTTTGACAAATTCTATAAACCTGATGCCAAGACAGAGGGTTTTGGGATCGGTCTTCCCTTGGTCAAGGACTTGGTGGAACTCAACAAAGGCCAGATCAACCTGCATTTGGAAGAAAAAGATGGCTTCAAAGTCGACCTGACAATTCCTGTGGAAAAATATGCATTCCGCCCCGAACAGATCGTGGAAGAGGAAGAATATACCGAGGGCAGCGGGCCCAAAGCAAATGAAATACCCGCCGGAGAAGATGCACCACTTGTACTCGTGGTGGAAGATAATTGTAAGGTCCGCTCATTTATCATCAGTGAACTTACACCCTATTACCAAATTCTTGAAGCCGACAATGGTAAAGAGGGGCTTTTTATCGCTTTAAAGAAAATTCCGGATCTGATTATTTCAGATGTGATGATGCCGGAAATGGACGGGATTGAACTCTGTCAGACATTGAAAAACGACGAAAAGACCTCGCACATCCCGATTATCCTGTTGACGGCCAAATCCGAGGAAGACAACATTCTTAAGGGGCTGGAGGTAGGTGCGGATGACTATATGCTCAAACCCTTTGGGATCAAACAGCTATTGGTAAGGATAGAAAAACTGATAGAGTTGCGGCGGAACTTGAGGGTCAGGTATTCAGGAAAAACCAAAATTTCCCCCAATGAAATCGCCATCACTTCCACAGATGAGAAATTTCTCGCGAAAATCCAGCGTATCGTTGACGGGGACCTTGGGGATTCCAATTTCACGGTAGAGGAATTCTGCAAAAAAATCGGCATGAGCAGGATGCAGCTGCACAGGAAGCTGACGGCACTCACCGGACTCTCCACCACAGCATTTATTCGGGACCAAAGACTCCGACTGTCCATACAGAGGCTTGAAAAATCCGGCGAATCCATTTCAGAAATAGCCTATGCGGTAGGTTTCAGTTCCCCCTCCTACTTCATCAAATGTTTCAAAGAAACTTATGGTCTTACGCCAAACGAATTTCTGGAAAAAGAAAAATGAGCATGTCTTATAAAAACACAATGCTATTGCAGTAAGAAGCGGGGAACTTCCTTCTTTACTGAAAATACAGAAAACAGAGGGTTTTTTGGATTTAAACCCGACGTAAATATAGATTAAAGCTTGGTAAAAACTTGATAAACCCCGATGAAAACGGGGTAAACCCGAAATTTCCATTCCGTTTCCTGGTAGGTGTTGAAACTGCAAGAAAATGAGAGTGTTTAGAGAAAAAGGTGTTGCAGCGATATGGGGAAATTAAAAAAACAAACAACTAAATGATTACTAAGTAATTAAAGAATTGAATTGGCAATGCTTAAAATGGGTTAATATTCATGGAAATATATATTGGATTTTTGCAGAAATAAACTTGGGTAGGAAATAAATATTTATTCAGTTCGCTGACGATAATCAATTATGCATTAAAGGAATTAAACTACTTTAGCCAAGTGCTTGGAGAACAGGTGATGTAAACATTGCAATAACATCTACCCTACAGTAATTGGGAATTTTTATCTTTAAAAATAAAATGTATGGTCTTTGAAATTTTTTTTGTTTTATCTTTTCTATAGGTATTACAAAGATTTAAAAAACCATTTTTCCACTAATCACTACCCTAAAATTGGCCGAGCTCACCTACTAGCATTATTAAAGGAATAATTTATTTTTTAAAGAGACCAATATACCCTGTTAAGGGTATTTTCTCATTGAATGAAATTGTGTAGGTTTGATAAAAATGCAACCAACTATCATCTAAAAGACTTCTAATAAAATAATTCTTAAGGTCAGATACGATTTTTTGCACTTATTCTTAAAAATCCTACAGTAATCTTCAGATTCCACACACTTATATATCTATCCACCGCATCAAATAAAAATAAAATAGATTTACTTTACTTCAAATCAAAATCATTCTAGCTTCAACATCACATCCAAGTTAAACAGAATTCACATGACACAAGATTTTCAAAAACCTCAAAATCCATCAGGACAAACAATTATCATCAATCAATCTGAAAACCAGTCCAATGGACTTGGAACAGCTGGTTTCGTCCTCTCATTGATTGGAATATTTTTGGGATGGATTCCAGTATTGGGATGGATTATTTGGTTTTTGGGTTTGATTTTATCCTTCGTTGGGGTATTTAAAGCACCAAAAGGTTTGGCCATTGCAGGCTTGGTGATTTCACTGATTGGGATTATTCTTTTGATAGCTGTTTTTGGAGCCATTGTGGGAGGAGCGGCCCTTTTATAAATCACTTACAGCGATCAGCCTGAAAAATCACCAATATGCCCATAGGAGAAATAGAAACACACCCCTACTTACAACAAGGACAGATTACCGGAGCAACCAAACTGATTTTGGGCAGCTTTCCGGTATATGAATATACTGACCATGACAACGCTATTAAACAGCAAAACAGACAGCACGAAGGATCAGTCAGGTTTTTTTATGGAAGTATTGACAGCGGGCTTTGGGGCCTATACAGTAAACACCTCGACAACTTAATCCTACTGCCTCCGGACCCAAGCTTGATCATACAAAGTTTGGCTCAAAGACAGATCGTTATTTCAGACACCATTGCTTCTTGCGAAAGACATGGTTTAAGTTCAGAGGACAGTAAACTCATCCGCAGGTCCTATAACCGGGAAGGTATTCAATCCTTGATTCAAAACGGGGTCCGGAAAATCCTCTGCACTTCTAAAGGGGTGCTTAAAGACCTTGAAAAACAGATCATTTCCAATGGCAATAACCCATTGGGAGAAGTGGATACCGCATTGAGTGAGAATTTTCAAGCCGATTTTATTGCCGGTCTGGGTGGAAATCACAAGCATATCACAAGCCCAATTTCAAAAGTTTTCTGGATCGGAAATTACCAGGTAACCGCATTGGCGATTCCTTCTCCCGGTTCACCGCAAAGACAATTGGCACGGTTTGGCTTTAACGGTTTGGATTGGAGAGGCTATGCAGATCACTATTTTATAAATGCTTTTGAATGGCTTGAGCAATGAGGTAGGAAAAACGGAAAGCTATAATAAACAGCTTTGGTTTCTCAAAACAACATTATAATAATATTTAGAAACTTAAAATGGCAAGAATTATAACACTCCCCATTTGTTGGACCAGAAGTCTCAGTTGCTAAGTTAATTTATTTGTTCATTACTGTTTGGTTACGCTGCCATTTCTGTTGCCCCTAAATACATCTCATCCGGTTTTTGCTTTGTGGTATGATGGACCTTTTGGTTGTAATATGCCATCTGGTTTTGTAGACCTTTTGCCAACTCGTAGCCGTCATCGCAGGGGTTCAGGTAGATATAGTCATATTTGATGGACTTCCAGAACCTTTCGATATAGATATTGTCCAAGGCCCTGTCTTTCCCGTCCATGGATACCCTTATTCCTTCTTTTTCAAGGTAACCTATCCAAATTGAAGATGTATACTGACTTCCTTGGTCGGAGTTGACGATTTCCGGTTTCCCGTATATCTGGATGGCTTCCTGAAGTACTTGCTTGCACCATTTGGCGTCTTGGCTGTTGGACAGGCCCCAGGAAAGAATTTTTCTGCTGTAGACGTCCATCACGGCTGTCAGGTACAAAAACCCCTTTGGCATCGGGATGTAGGTAATATCGGTAACCCAGACTTGGTTGGGCCTTTCTATTTTGAGGTTTCTGAGTAGATAAGGCCTTATGTATTACCTAAGGCCTGCTTTGGTCAGGTTCTTTCTCCTGTACAGCGTCTCCCTGCCCATCAATCTGAAGAGCCTTCTGATCCGCTTTGGCCCTACGACAAAACCCATTCCGGTCAGAAGATAGACCATCGACACCACTCCTTCTGAAGGATGGTTCATCAGGTGCCTGTCCATGATCCTCATCATTTCAAGGTTCTCTGTCTTTTCCCCTGTCGGTTTGTAATAGAGGCTGCTTCTTGGAATATCCAATATTTCACACTGTCTCCTTACAGACAGTCTATTAAAATCAGGGGAGATTAAATCACATCGTTTTTTCATATCCCCAGCTTCCTGCAACTTTTTTTTAAAAAATCATTCTCAACCTTAAGCTGCCCAATCTGGGAATATAGCTGATCCAGGTCAGGACCTTCATCTTGTTTCTTGACATTATCTTTTTCAAAAACACTTGCCATATTTTCCAAAAACTCCCCTTTCCATTTTGAAATCACAACAGGGCTCACATCAAATTTCTTGGACAATTCCGCCAATGTAAACTGGTTCTTGATCGCTTCAAGGGCTACTTTTGCCTCAAAGTCAGGGCTAAACTTCCTTCTTGTCTGCTTGTTCATAAGGTTAAATTTAAATGGTTTTTTTAACTTAACCTCTGGTCTCAATTTCGGGGAGTATTATATCATCCCCACTCTTGCAGGTCAGTTCGGTGGTGACATGAAAGGAATTCCTTTCGGGATTAGTAAAATCAATCAGTTTTACTACCGAGTTTGAGGTCAGCCGCTCATAAAATTTCTTGCCCAAATCTTCATAATCCAGTTCCAAGCTGATCTCATCCAACAAACGAAGCAGGTCTTCCCTTGTGGTTTCAGGATTGATGGCTTGTAAATTTTCTATAAAAATATCCTCGAAGATGTTTGTATTCTCCCTACGAATCTACTGTTTGACAGGAACATACGCATACCCAAGGTGCATGAGATGAAGAATAGCTGGGATCTTAACCCTAGAGTTTTCATTAAAAGCCATTGAAAATTAAAAAAGCATGCAAATGATTTAGCTGGGAATATATTAGGGGTTTTGCAAGGTTATTTTTTGCAACTGTTTTCTTGTTGAGGGGCTTATTTTCCAAAGTAAAAGTCAAAACAAATCGATCTTAACCAATTTCAATCGGATATTTAAGGATATTTTTTTAATAAAAGTAAATTGCATTTAGAATTATTTAATTCTGGAAAAACCAAAATAAGAATATTGCTTATTCCAAAAAATAAAAAATTACGGTTTCCATCTATAATTTTTTTTAAATTTTAGGATTTTAAATGTTTTTATACAAAGTCATTCCATTAGTGTAAACTATAAAAAACCTGCAAACCAAAGAG
The DNA here is from genome assembly GCF_030656585.1 of Rhodonellum sp. Classification (NCBI taxonomy): domain Bacteria; kingdom Pseudomonadati; phylum Bacteroidota; class Cytophagia; order Cytophagales; family Cytophagaceae; genus Rhodonellum; species Rhodonellum sp. Next base: position 34,511 of record NZ_JAUSPP010000052.1, on the reverse strand, counting down.
ATCTACAGGCTTTAAACCTTTTAAAGGAATAATTATTTAATGGGATAAGTTATCGGTTTCACTGAATTATTAACTAGGGTTTCCTATAATTTGGCGCTTTATAGACCGGGGCCTTATAAACCGGAGCTTTGTAAACTGGAGCTTTATAGGCAGGAGCACTATAAGTCGGGGCTTTATAACCAGAATTAGGATTAACTGTTCCTGTTTTCCCTGTATAAGGATTAACATTGGGATAGGTAGAATAATTATCCCTAATGGTACTGTTAGGATTTGTTTTATGATGCCCTTCTACAAAGACACCATTACTTTTGGTGTGAGGTTTCACATAATGATTATTGGGATTAACCTGTGCATTTGCAACAACTGCAAAGAATATTCCCATCCATAATAAAAGTAATTTTTTCATAAAATTTGATTTTAGATTTATATTAAAAATTAAACTGAAAGAATAAAACCGATAAATAATCCTGCTCGCAATATCAAAATAAAAAAAACTAAAAACACGGTGAAATTTCAAAATATAATCTTGAGACAATCAAGATGATTCTTGGATGTGAAAAATCGTTATTCAAATTATGTTCCTAACTGCCTAAATAACTGGACTTGTTTTGCTGGGTGAAAAAGGTATAGTCGAAGAATCAGATTTTTGATTGATAAAACCTAAAGAAGAAAAAATACTTTGAGATTTTTTTTGCGAATATATTGCAATCCTCCATATAAAGGACATCTAAATTTTATAAAAAATCCTCATCTCAATTCAGGGTTAAGAACCAATTTCCAAAAACTGAAATATCCAACAAATTTAATGATGAATTGGTAGGCTTTAAAAATTAAACAAGAAGTGTGCAATAGGTTTACAAAAGGAATTGAAACTGAGAGAAATCAGATTATTGGGAGAATAATTTATGACACCATTAAAGTGAAGTCATAAATTGTCAAAACTAATTGATCACCTATCAATTACAATATTGAATTAGTATTGCATAAAACGGTTTAAAAAAGGAAAATCAGCACCCCTCCCATACAACTCTGGTAGCTTCATTTCGATCGCTCCCCTAAGAAATTACGGGAGAATTTCCTTCATTCACCAAATCCGCCGCTGTACAGCAAGATTAGCCTGCTATTCCATTCCGACCAGCTGCATTTCAAAGTGCGCTACACTTGCTTTTTCCTCCGCACCTCAAAGGCATTGATAGCGCGGTTGTAATTTATTTTGTTCCACAGAAATATGATTGCGGTGGTAGAATGAGCAAACTGCATTCACCTTTGCCTAACTCCAAGGCAAAAGGAAAAAAACTTTCGAAAAACCTTATTATGGTCTAATCCAATCAAAACATATAAGACATCGTTAAAGAAAATTCTTATACCTAAATCTATCATGTCTTATATTATGATAATAATATTCATGTCATCCTATCTTTTTCACTAAGTTTCATAGTCCAAAAGCCATATTTATTTTCAGGCTTGGTGTCATATTTATAGCTTTTTACTTTTTCAAGCTCGCTGATTCCTTGTACCTCAAATAAAAACCTACCAAAATTCTCGATAATGTTTATAATAAAAAAATCCTTATCTCTGGTTCTAATGCGAGCTACTTTAGGGAAGGAATGTTGGTTAACACATTTCTTGTTCAATAAAAAAATGTGTTAAAAAGGATCTTTCTGCTGTTAATCCGTATTTTGAATTAAGAAACCAAATGCCTCACCCTGGTTAAAAACCAAAAAAAGCCAGTCCTCTCAGACTGGCTTTTTAAATTATTTTTTGGAAATCGCTATCGGGTTTTTCTTGTAAACCTCATCAAATCTATCCAAGTTCATCACTTTGTTCCAGGCAGCTATAAAATCCGTCACGAACTTCTCTTTGGCATCTTCCTGTGCATATACCTCGGCCAAGGCTCTCAATTCGGAGTGTGAACCGAAAACCAAATCCACACGACTGGCGGTATAGGTCAGGTCTCCTGATTTTCTGTCTCTGCCCTCGAAGATCTCCTTGGTCTCGTCACCCGCCTTCCATTCGGTACGCATGTCCAAGAGGTTGACGAAGAAATCATTCGTAAGCATGTCCTTCTTGTCGGTAAAGATACCTTCTTTGGAACCGTCATAGTTGGCATTCAGCGTACGCATCCCACCTACCAGTACGGTCATTTCGGGAGCGGTCAATGTCAACAACTGCGCTTTGTCCACCAACAACTCCTCGGTGGAAATTGTGTATTGGGTCTTCAGATAATTTCTGAATCCGTCTGCCATCGGCTCAAGCAAGGAAAAGGATTCGATGTCTGTTTGTGCCGCTGTAGCATCCATACGACCTGCGGTGAAAGGGATTTCGATCTTGTGCCCGGCATTGGCTGCGGCCTTTTCTACGCCCGTATTTCCTGCCAAGACGATCAAGTCTGCCATAGATACCTTCTTCGCTCCTGATTTTGAATTGAAGTCATTCTGGATTTTCTCCAATGCTGTCAATACTTTGTTCAGTTGCGCAGGGTTGTTTACTTCCCAATCTTTTTGTGGAGCCAATCGGATTCTGGCACCATTAGCGCCTCCTCTTCTGTCAGAAATCCTGTAGGTAGAAGCCGAAGCCCAAGCAGTCGTCACCATTTCAGAAATGGATAATCCTGAATTCAACAGGGATTTTTTCAAATTGTCAATATCCCGTCCATTGATCAACGCATGGTTTACAGCTGGAATGGGATCTTGCCAGATCAAATCTTCCGTAGGTGCTTCTGGTCCCAAATAGGTTGTTTTTGGTCCCATGTCGCGGTGTGTCAATTTAAACCAAGCCATGGCAAACGCTTTGTTGAAGGCATCTTGGTCTGCCAGGAATCTCCTGGAAATCTCCTCATACACGGGATCGACTTTCAAAGAAATATCCGTAGTCAACATGTACGGTGGCTGCTTTTTGTTTGCATCAAATGCATCAGGAATAATATTCCCGGCATCTTTGGCAACCCACTGGTGCGCACCTGCAGGGCTTTTCGTCAACTCCCAATCATATTTGAACAGGAATGTCAAATAATCGTGACTCCACTGTGCCGGCGTAGATGTCCAAGTCACTTCCAAACCGGAGGTGATGGCATCAGCGCCCTTGCCTGACTTGTAAGTGCTTTTCCATCCAAAACCTTGCTCCTCGATGGCTGCAGCTTCTGGCTCAGCGCCAACATTTTCTGCTGGACCTGCTCCGTGGGTTTTGCCCAAGGTGTGTCCACCTGCGATCAGCGCAACTGTCTCTTCGTCGTTCATGCCCATTCTTGCAAATGTTTCACGAATGTCAGTCGCGGCAAGCAATGGATCTGGGTTTCCATTAGGTCCTTCTGGGTTCACATAGATCAATCCCATCTGAACCGCTGCCAATGGATTTTCCAATAGACGGTCGCCGGAATAACGCTTGTCGTCCAGCCATTTGGTTTCCTTACCCCAATATACATCCAACTCAGGCTCATAGACATCTTCTCTTCCTCCCGCAAAACCGTAGGTTTCAAAACCCATGGTTTCCAGAGATACATTTCCGGTCAGCACCATCAAATCCGCCCAGGAAATCTTGTTCCCGTACTTTTGCTTGATTGGCCAAAGCAACCTTCTTGCTTTATCCAAGTTGCCATTGTCCGGCCAGCTGTTCAATGGGGCAAAACGCTGTTGCCCGGATCTTGATCCGCCGCGACCGTCAGCACTTCTGTATGTTCCGGCACTGTGCCAGGCCATCCTGATAAAAAGACCGCCATAGGTACCAAAATCCGCAGGCCACCAATCCTGCGAGTCTGTCAAGACTGCACGGATGTCTGTTTTCAACGCTTCATAATCCAAGCTGTTGAATTCCTGGATGTAGTTGAAATCTTCCGCCATTGGGTTGGACTTGGAGGTGTTGTAGCGAAGCATCGTTAAGTTCAGCTGGTTTGGCCACCAATCTATATTGCTGCTCGCTCTCGCTGCACTGGGGCTTTTCTTGGTCGCCCCGGACCAACCGTCTACTGATTCTTTTTTGTAGTCGGTCTCTTGGCCAGATGCGATCAACACACTTGAAAGCAGCATCCCACACAAGAGTAATATTTTTTTCATGTTCATATTCGTTGTTTAAATGATGAATCGTACTAATCGAAATCAAAAGTAGGGTATTATGTTTATGGCTTTAAATCGAAATTTTCTATTTGCAATTGATAAAACAAATCAGAAAACACTAAATTCTTTGGTGCTAGGGGTTTGCCCGCTTCCCTTGCCCTGATTAAGTGGGGAAAAATTAGTTGAAAAATGAAGGGCTTGATTTGAGGGTTCAAGAATTTGAGTTGATCGAGGTTTTTTGCTTACCCTATTGGGTAGCCAGCATCTTTCCCCAAAAGAAAATACACCTGGTCTTTTGGTGCAATACTTCATAGAAGTTCATCGTGTGAATCACATGAGGAAGAGAACCAAAAAAATCGATTGGCTGATCCAGATAAAAGTCATTCGGAAAATTGAATTTGGACGGAACTGATATCTTGTTTTGAGCTGGGTCATCCATTACCAATGCTCTTCCAAGCTGAAATTGTTTGACCATCAGTCATGGTTTCTATTCTTGCCTCCACCGAATCGGTACTGTTCCCTATTCTTTAAACAGTCCGATTTTCTTGCCGTTTCGATCCCGTTTGGAAACGGAATCCAGGTTTCCAACTCCCTTAATCAAGTTAGATGCGTTACTTTTTCGGTGTCTTTCGGGTTTCACCCGAAATATGGATTAGGCTTTCTTAGGATATGGAAACCAAAAGAAATCAGACAACTGGGAGACCAATTCCTGATACCGATAGGGTGAAGTCAATAAAAGTCAGCACCTGACTAATTATCAGATAAATACCGCATTGAATGGCATTCGAAATGCATAAAACGGGTTCAATCCCCGACAATAAAAAAAGCCCCAGATCTTTCGACTTGGGGCTTTTTGGTTGTTGCTCGGTTTCATTTGAGCAAATGAATGAATTGGAAACAATTTTATTTGAAACCAATCTTCTTGATTCCTTCATGACTGATTTTGATGGCGTCCAAGGGAGCCAAACCATCAAAAGTCTGGTCTTGCTCCACAAGGTAATATTTCATTCCCGCAGTTTCTTTTTCCTTGAGAATCCTCTTGAAATCAATATTCCCCTCACCTACCGGGGCGAACCTTCCTTGGTCATCCATGTCTTTGATGTGCCAGATCACGAAGCGTCCTGGATATTTTTTGAAGTAAGAAACCGGATCGGCGCCAGCTTTGGCCACCCAATACAGATCCAATTGGAAATTGACATGATCGGCATCCAATTTCTCAAGCAAATAAACGATGGGAATCACTCCGTTTTTGTTTTCCTCAAACTCAAAACCATGGTTGTGGTACAAAAACTCCAAGCCTGCAGCTTTGCATTTAAGACCCATGGTGTTCAGGATGTCGGCAAGTGTTTCGATATCTTCGGACATGGAGAGACTTTTGGTTTCCGGATCGAATTTAAAAAGACCCATCGGAGGCACGGGAGCGACGAAATACTTGAATCCGGCAGCTTTTGCATCCGCAATGAGTACGTCAATATTGTCCAGCGTGGCGGCACCCATATGGGCACTCAAAGGGGTCAAGCCCAAATCCGAAAGTTCTTTTTTGAAGGCTTCGGGAGACATTCCATAAAATTTACCGTCACTATAATCGGCTGCCTCTATAAACTTGTAGCCAATATCCGCTACTTTTTTCAGGGTTCCTTTGGGATCAGTTCCCATTTCATTTCGGACGGTGTAAAGGCTTACTCCGCCCAGACGATCCTGTGCATCGCTGGTACATCCTACGATAAGCAGGAGAATCATCGCCAGTACCTGTGTGTAAACAATCTTTTTCATTTTGGTTTTTTTAGGTTTTGTGAAGCGTAAAATTGAATTTAAGCCCAAGTTAAACCAGACTTGGGTATAAAAGAAATTTTTTTGTGGCCTGAATTCCACTAAATAATAAAGCAAAAAAATCAATTTAAAGTACTATGGAAATAGTCGTTCTTGCTTTTTGCCCACAAGCATTTCATCAACTCATTGAGGGTGCTGGTTCACTAAGCCAAATATCAATTGCCAAAGGAAGAAATTTTCCTGGTTGTCCCAAGCCAGCTTCTGAATTATACAATCCAACATCTAAAATTCTATGACAGTGTTTTTTTGTCAGCCATTCTGAATTTTGCTAAGGATTGGGAGAAATGACATTCATCCAATCAAAAAAAGTGTGTTGGGGAGCTATATTTTGTGGTTGGAACAAATGGAACTGTTTTTTAATTTAGAAATTATTTATATCTTGAATTAATTACATAAAAATTACAATAAATCATATTAAACTATATTTTAAAATATAAATTCAATTAAAACTCAATTTATTAGTTTAATCATTTTGCGTTTTATGTTGATTTTGCTCCAGCAGTTCTTTTGGTTAAAAATCTAATTTTTGAATCGTCTTGAAAACTTTTAAGGTCATTTTGGATAATTTAAGTGCCTCTGACATCAAGGCTTTTAGGAGCTTTTTGCTCTCAGGAAAGAAGGGTGGTGAAGGAAAGAAACTTATGCTATTTGATGAATGGGTGAATTTTAACCATGAAACTAAAAAAGAAAATTCAACACCATTTTTAGATGAAAAATATTCAAAACAAGCCTATTATCAATTGAGGAAGCGATTATGGGATGATTTGATTATGTTCTTTTTTTTACAAAACAAGGAAAACCATGGGGATGACAAACTAAAAGTAGAGATGGACTGTCATAAAAACCTGTGTTGTTTCACCATTTTTATCGATAAAAAGCTTTTGAAAGAGGCCCATTCTTTAATTTTAGAGATTATTGACAAAGCTATAAAACATCAACTTCCCCATATTTATATTGAGGCAATAGCACTTTATGCAAGATATTTTCCATTTTCTGAAAAAGTATCTGCCTATAGAAATTCAGTAAGGAGTCAAATCAAACTCCTCCATGAAGAAATTGATTTTTATTGCTACTTGAATAGATATCAAAAAGAGTCTATAGAAAAATTTCATATCAGTGATGAAGATTTTAGAGAAAAATTACTGAAAGACCAAAATTATTATGCCGATGGTGAAAACAGATGGCTTTTGGAGGAGTTTTTCACCATCAATAAAATGTTTCAAAAAAGAGACTATAAAGAAGCTTACATAGCTTTGATGATTTTTTCGAATGGAATAGAAAATCATCAGGTGTATCGCGATAAAACACAGGTAAGGGGTTTGATTTATATAGAATTAATCAAATGCTGTTTATGCTTAGGCAATAATTTTGAAGGATCAATATGGATACAAAAGGCAGAAGCCGTCTTAGGCAACCATGAATATTGGAAGATTATCATTTGTGAATTGAAATTTCTTCTTGCATTTCGATCTTCGAATCTATCAACCCAATTTTCAATACTCCAGGAAGCGGCAAAAATTGAGATCATGTCAGAACATAAAAATTGCCATTTTAAATGGCAGGCCTATTCGATATTTTCAAGTTTTCAAAAAAAAGACTTCAAAGAAGTCATTAAGGCGATCAATGCCAAGTCCTTTACAATTCTAAAACATCAAAACTGGTTGATTTTGATGAAATTTTTAGAGCTTATCAGTATTTTAGAACTAAAAGACCTTGATTGGTTTCAATTTAAGCTTGAAACAATCTCAAAAAAAAACAAGATGCTAAGCACTCAATACAGGAGGATGCATCATTTGTTGAATATGTTGAAGGACTCCTTCATCACCCCTATTGGAAAATCTGATGCATTGGAAATTTCCAAACGGGTTGAATTTATTGAGACCAATTTTCCATGGCATCCTTTGGGTATCGAAATCTTTGATATCAATAAAACCATTGGCTATCTTCTGCCATTAAACTTAATTTCTCGACCCTAAAAGGATAATTTTTTACGCCTTTTCAAATAATGAAAAACTCTTTTGGGTATGACCCAAAGGGTTTTTCAATGGCACATTGTTCTTGCCAAATAGGATACATTCCTCCATTCCAAAATTATAGCATGTGTAATCAGCAATTGCCAATATACTCTTGGTCAGTGTTTTTTTTAAGATGAAAAACTTCTGTAAATGTCATTTTTTGATAGAAAAAACAATATTAAACCATTGTTTTTCAGTCATATACGAAAAATGGTAATCAATTCTTCTGCTTTACCCAGCCTTTTTAAAATTCTTCTTTTAATCTGAAATAATTCCGTAATTAATACTGAGTTACATTTTGTGGAATCGTCATGAAAAATCACATCATTGTTTGGATGGCACAAGGTAAAGCAGCAGTCGACCTGCCCTATTGGGGAGATATTATATCCAAGAAAATACCTGCCTCAGAATATTTTTTACCGGTTTTTTCGGCCCTTTTTGAAAAATACAACTTACCTGTTTGGTATGCTTCCGAATACAAGTCTGTTGGAAGCAGTTGGTCGCCAGATGAAATTAAGAGTGGTCTACATTGTGTTTACAGGATTATTTTTCAGCAGGACAGGGAAATACCAAAGGGTTTGGTGGAAGAAATAAAACTTATTCCTTCGGTAAAAAAAGTAGAAGCTATTGGAATTGGAGTAACAGATATACCTCAAATTTCCGAGCCGATGGGTTTTAGGCGAAATCCTTCAGAAACGATATTTCTTAATGAAGCCCATGCCTTCAGCTCCGGACATCCGGACATAACCATCGCGGTTTTAGATACCGGAGTTGATCACAATCACTCAGAATTATCCGAGGTCTTGCTCCCGGGTATGGACTTCGTGGATATTTTAGACGGAGCGGATAAGTTTATCGGTGATTACCTCCATCTAGACGATGAGCCTTTTGATGAGGTGGGCCATGGCACCCATGTATGTGGGATTCTGTGTGCCAAGGGAATAAAAATGAACAAGGGCGTAGTTCCCCGATGCAAGATCCTACCTGTAAGAGTATTGGGATCACTAAAAAAAGGCAATGCACTGGTTGGAGCTGGGCTTAAAGGAAACATCAACAATGGCATCAAATGGGCTGTTGATCAAGGAGTTGATGTCATCAACATGAGTTTGGGCATAAAAAATGAAGGTGGTGGATTGCCACATGAAGAGGTGATAAAATATGCATTGAGTAAAGGAGTGACGATAGTTGCCGCATCAGGAAACGATGGAAACAAGGACCTTTATTATCCGGGAGCCCTTCCAGGAGTCATTGCTGTTGGAGCAGTTGATGAAAGGGATCAAGTGGCCGGTTTTTCGACATACGGGCACCATGTTTCTTTTGTGGCTCCAGGGGCCAATATCATCAGTTCCTTCCCAGGCAACAAATATTCCTTATCATCGGGCACCTCCCAGGCATCCCCTTTTGTAGCTGGAGCAATAGCTTTGTTAAAGTCCTACGCATTTAATTTGGGGGTACAACTCAAGGACAATCAGGTGAAATATATCTTGAAGCATACTGCTGACCGACTCGACCATAGAATAAAGGATATCAAGAGCGGATATGGGCGAATAAATCTTTTGGATGCCATAAAACTCCTACAATTTAAACTCAGTATTTAAAAAACCTAATCGGAAATATCATGAGTAATGAAGAAAACAAACCAAAATTCCCCTTTGAAGGATCCATACTGGGATTGGGAAACGGGTCTCGGGCAGCAGTATTAGAACAGCCGACCATCCCTGATTTTCCCCTGTTGAACTTGGGGAAATTTCGCGCTCCCTCTGATTTTAAGATCCATGCCCCGAATGTGAAAATTGATCCGGCAATCATTAAACTAACTACTAAGGTAAATGATGTGCTGTCCAAAAAAAGTTTTAGCTACAATTCAAAAATTAAGGGATGGAAATTGAGTGAAATTTTAGCCTCCGAAGATGCAAATCTGAATACCAAAGCAAAACTAACTCGGGATGGCTTCAATGCGGTGATTGGGGATGTCAGCAGCAGAATTAACAGAAGCAGTACAGATCATTCCTTCCGCTTTTTACTCAGCCACGAATATCTGTATGTGTATGCCTTGAGCTATGTCATCTATAAAGAAAAAGTCAAGGATGCAGCGGGAATCAGTGAAAGGGTGATCATTACCTGTGAAAGAGAGATTAAGCCTTATTTTAACAGGCTGCTTGCACGGGAGGTCATCAAAGGAAAACACCTGAATCTTCAAGAGCAGCAAAGCAAAAAAATATTCGAGGAAGTAGCGAAATCCAATATTTCCTACTTGAATGGGGTGCCCATTAATGCCATTCAAAAAATCATCACAAAATACCTGAATTATGGAAATCTTCATTCCTTGGTTGATGAGTTTTTTGAATCAGGAGGTATTGACCCGTTGAGGGGAACGCCACAGATTCGGCAGCATATGGTCAAATACCTTGCGGAAATTGGTCTTAAAATAACGGATCAGGACATTGAAAAAATCAAGCAAAAAGGTCAGGGAGTTCAGGGTGGCTCCAATGATTCTGATGACTATCAAGAAGATGACCGGGAAGCAAGCGATTTTCAGGAGGATTCTACTGAATCATTTGGTGGATAAAGGTAAATAAAACTGAGGGAGGTTATCTGGAAAGCGAAAAGCGCACAAATTGAAAATCAGATACCTTATTGCCAGGAAATCAGGCCACAACAGTCAAGCCCTGTATTTATCAAAACACTTAAAATATTAGAACCAGTGTCATTCAAATCATTGCTATTGCTAATCATTAATTAAATAAACCCATGAAAGATGTTCTCGAACAGTATGATGAATTTCTGGCTTTGGCATACACAGATGCCCTTAAAAAGTCAATAAAGACAGATGATCCGGTAACCAATGTTTTTCAGAATGGAAGCCCCTATTCTTTTAACTATGTGGTTGATTATTTTGAGACGGCAGATGAACAAGGGGTTGATGTTGAAAACATCTTAGCGGCTGGGACCCTGTATTACATCAAGACCCTTGCCGATGATCTGGGTATTATGAGGGTGGCTGATGCGGTTTTAATGCGTTGGACTTCCGGTATGTTGGACATCCCCCAAGGGAATACCGCCAATAAATTGTACAGTTATTATAAAATGCGTGACGCTTATGCTTCGGCTGAAGAAAGGTCCATGTTCTATAAGATTGTACTCGATAGTGGAGACGGAGAGGTTCTGGATGAGATGGCCATAAATAGAGATTTTTCACCTTTATGGGATTCTTTGATGACAGAATCGGTCAAATATATTGACAAATATGAGTCCAAGGACAACAACTTTAATATCATATCCAAAGCTGGGATTTTTCAGGCGATCAAGGAACTTCAATATAATCTGACGACCTATTCCAGCGGAATGGTAAAGGCAATCCTACCGGAAATGTATACCCAATTCGAAAAAGCAGTTGCCATCATTGATGATGATAATGTAAAGGCCCAATTGGGTTGGGGATACAGAAGATCCATGTGGAATGTAATTGAAAGGATCTGTCAGGAAGAATTCCAATACAAGCCAAATGTCTCTGCCATGAGGACCGCTGCGGTAAGTGGTCATAAAATCTTTGCCACTATTGCCAGCTTTGATGAAGGCTTGATGTCTGAAAGTGCTTTTCAGGAATTTTTGAAAAATATTGAATCCTTTATCATCTCCCAAAGCCAATTAGGGGATTCTCCAAGCACGACTGAAAATAAGAAGGAGAAATTGAAGCCTAAAAAAGCTGAAATGGATGAATTTGGGGAAGATGATTGGGATTTCTAAATGGTTTGAAAACTAACTTTCTTAAAGTTAAAAACATAAAAAATGATGCGATCAACCAATTTTACTGATATGAAAGAAGCCGCCAAAGAGCGGACAAGGAACATTTTGGCAAGTTCTTCCTCTTTCCCTCACATGCCTTATGTGGACCAAAAGAAAATTTACCAGGATGTCATGAATGAACAGATGGCAATAATGATGGGCAATGGAAACCATGAGCTTGCCTCTCAAATGAATAAAAATACCGTAAAAAAATCGAGTGATTTATTGAATGACAAACGCCATGAAAGAGGTTTTGAGGGAGGAGTAGACGCTTTTGAGGATTTAATTGATTCTGTTGATTTCCCAAAATTTGTAAGAGACCTGCTCAAAGCTGTTTTTGACGCGAACATTTCTGTGATGAAAGCCCAAACGGATGACTATATCCGGTTGATGAAGCAGGCTACAACAGGATTGTCCACCTTTATACAGCAAGTGGACAATACGACCACTTTTGCTTACCTCGCAGAAAACAACAGTGATGAGTTTGGAATTGTAATGGAGGATGATAAAGAAGGTGGAGAAAAGATGGAATTGACCAATGCCAAAGGAGAAAAAGTGGACATTGGAGACAATGAGGTAAAAGCCAAAATCATGGATGCCAAAATCAAAATGGCCCAAGAACACCGTGCAGCCTTGCGGGAAATGATTTTGATGGGAGTGACTCGATTGGTGGTAGAAAAGGGAGAGGTGGAAGCTGAAGTCAATTTTGAATTCAAGGGAACACGTGAGTTAGACAAAGCTGATAAAGCAGCTGTAAAAACCAGCTCCTCCTCCGGAACATCGGGAGGCTTCAGTGGGGGCTTATTGGGTTCTATTTTTGGGGGGCCAAGATTCGGGAGTACTAGCAGTACAAGACAAACCCAATTCAGTGTCTCCACAACAAAAAGTAAATCAGAAGATGAATTAAAGGCAAAATTGAGAGGATTTGTTAAAATTCAGTTCAAAACAGATTATTTCAAACTGGATAATTTTGCCCAAATGTATGGTCCTGTTTCACAGGAAGAGAAAAATGCAGCAACCCAACAGAGGTGATGGAATTTCTGAAAGGTAGAACCCATGGCTTTAGCGATACTGAAACACATCAATAATGTAGGTGATAAATATATTTTCGAAGCGGATATTGGTAACAATGCATACTATCAGTATAAGATTGGGAAATCAAAAAGAAATTTCAACGGGCTGGACTTCATAGATGACATTCAATACCAATCTGAATCAATTCTATCCCGGGTTCCTAACAGAAATGGGTTCAATACGAAATTCCCGATTGCGGTGCCAAAAAATGTGATGGATAGGAATTCAAGGTTTATTCAGCTTTTCAGCTTTAAAAACCCCAGCCAATTATCACCTGCCATTTCAGAGGTTGTCACCTTATCAGGTACGGTTTCAGGGGAAAATGATGATTTTAAATTACCTAAGATTATGACGTTATCAACTCAAAAACCAATGTTGAATCATGACATTATCGTTGAGCACGCTCCATTTCGGTTAAAAGAAGAGAAATTAGGTGAGGCCATGTTTTTCAATGTTCTTCTCGGAGCCTTGCCTTCTTTGTTGGGGACCGCATTACCGGCAATTGGAAAGTTGATTCCTGGCTTGGTGAATGCCCTGCCTACCATTGGAAAAATAGTGGAAACTGCCGGACAAGTGTTGCCTGAAATCGGGAAAACAATCCCCCAGAACGAAAAACCTGGGCAGGGAGGCTTGCAACAGATCATGCAGCAGATTTCTCCTGAAGTTTTACAGGCAATTTTACAAGTTATTCAAAGCCAAACGCCAAAAACAGAAAATGGAAACGGATTGGCAGAAAACAAATCCATCTACAGCCGTGATTTATCCATCAATCCCGCGCTGTTGCTGCAGCTTGCGCCTTTGCTGGAAAAAGTGCTTTCTCCAGAAACCATTACAGCCATAGGAGATAGTCCAGTAAAGCTTTTTCAGGCAGTCTCTGACAGTGCCCTGAAGTTTCAAAAAATGGAACTTGATCATTTGGAAAAAATTAACCCGGGTGTAAATGATACCGGGTTGGATAAAATTGTTTCAGCAATGAGACATCCCAATGGTAGCAATGGTGCCAATAGCAAATATAGCCAGGCAAAAGTCGCTCCGGCCTTGTTGGCGGCCCTACCAGCCCTTATGCCATTGCTGCAGAATTTATTGTCTCCAGAAACGATTAAAGCTGTAGGAGAACAGCCTTTGAAACTTTTTAATGCCATCGCAGATGCAGGTCTTAAACACTCCAAGCAGGAACTGGATCATCTCGAAAGGATTAACCCAGGTGTAGATGATCCTGCTTTGGATCAAATAGTGAATTCAATGAGCTTTAAATCAGCTGTTTCGATTAAGGCAAAATTCGATGATTCCTTGTCCATAAAATTCCTTCATGCGCATACTACTCCCATCTCCGGCAAAGCGAAAGTAGTGTATGACTCTAGGCAGAAAATCCATTTTCCTGTTCAATTGATGAATGAAGACCCGGAATCAAAACAAGGAGCAAATATTCCAAAAGGTATTTTTCAATTGATCATTCAGGATGGAAATACGATGGAAATATTGCTTGAAAAAAAGTACCGCATCAAAAACATACCTCTAGGACTCCCTATCCAAGATATTTTCCTAGAGGCGGATGAAATCTCCAAATTGCCACTACAAAAAGACCTGAAAGTAGAATTGACTTTCAATTGGAAAAGAGAAAATAAAACAGTGGGGACATTTAAAAACCACTATATCTACCTCTCAAACGGGTACCTCTTCCAGAGAGTCGGTGGCCGTATGCGGGATCATTTCATGCTAAATGATGTCAATCGATTCCGAAATTATTGGCATAAGATCTGGGAAGGAGGGCCAACCACGCACAAGAGATGGAATATTGACATGGAATGCAAATACTATTACCATATCAATGAGGAAAGTGAAAACATAAAGAAATTAGAGGTAAGGCGGAAAGTAATCCACGATTCAGCCCGGGATGAGTCGTCAGATTACAGACGCAAAATCAGCACAAAAATCATGTCCGGTATGGAAGTAAGTCTGGAAGCCTACAATGAGTTGATGAAGCATTTTCAAAAAGAACCATTGGATGACGAACGATTGATGGCATTCCGAAGTGAAAATTATGTCTCCGAATCCGGGTTGGCGGCTAGAGTAAGTGTGGATTTTAAAGGACAAAAAGGAGAAACATCTTCTTTGTGGGTATATCCCGAAGGTAGTTTTCAATCTTATGTTATCAGTAAAATCATGGGAACAGATGCCGCAGGAATGGTAAATGAAATATTGGATGAGGAGGTTTATTTTCCAAAATTTTCTTCCGCCCACTTTATCGGAACAAAATCACAATGACCCTATGGAACAGCAAAACATATTCCCGGAAACAATTCATATCGAAGGAAAAGAGCAACCTGAGATACAGCTGGAAGGCCGAAAAGTTCTTTTTGACAAAAAGGTAAGTCTTCTACCGGAAAAAATAAAAAGATCCTTTCCCGATAAAAGACAAACAACACTTCATGAATAAATTATGGAAATCGATGAGGCAATGCTCGAAATGAGTGGTTTTGTAAGTCAGATGGTTGATTTGGATGGATTACTGTTTGATTTAGAAGAAAAGGTTCTTGTGCAGCTTGAAAAAGCGGATTTGGAAATACCCATTCAGCTTGAGATTTTGAATACAAATGATGAGGGCTTAAAAATAGGTTGTTCTCCTCCATTATATTATGTGGAAACCACTGTTTTGCCAGTCTTTCATCAATTAAAAGTCAACATTGAAATAACTGAAAATAAAGCAAGTCATGGCGACAGTCTCTAATGCAATGTGGAACTTGGAATCATTTATTGATTCATTGGTAGTGGAACTTGATAAGGCAAGGGAAACATTGGCCATTAAGGCAATCAATAAGCCTTTGACCTATACCGTAAAAGATGTTGGCTTGGACCTGCATCTTTTCCCCACATATAATGGTGATGAGGTGAAATTTATTACCGCGCAGCCTGGACAGAGTGGTGCTTCCCGATTGTCAATTCAATTGGGGTCTATTACGGATCAACAAATACGGCAGACCACGAGAGAACCTGTTTCAAAGGATGCCATAACTATCGATAAAATCGATGTGGACAATGAAACAAGGAAATCATTGAGAAAAATGGGGGTTACCTCAGTGAATGATCTGGAGAAACTTGAAAATAAAAATGTAGATATAGCCAATGTCAGCAACAACAAGATTTCCTATAAAAACCTTGCAGACATCATCAAAAAATCAAAAAGGCACAGCACACCCCCGTCGGTGGGAAAAGTAAGTCTCAATATGTCAGGGGCAAAACCAATCATCATTGTGGATGGAAACAATCTCCATTTGGATGCTGGATTTGAACCGGTTGCGGTGGTTAACAACAAGCTGGTCCATGTGCTCACCTCAGACAACAGGAAACTCGAAATCGAGGTGGGTCCAGACACCTTGAAAAAAGGGAAAAACGAATTGGTGATGACCCTTGACCCCTTTGCTATTTTTAAAATCGACATAAATCAGCAAGACAATGAAAGAGAACAAAGGAAAACTTTTTGAACTCGCAGAAGAATTCAAAAAGTATAGGCCACAGGCAAAAAAGGAAAAAAAAACAGTTCAGGTAAAGGGAACCCGTTTTGACGAAGGCCTGTCCATCAATCTTTCCTATAGCTTAGATTTATATCCACAATCCATCTATGATGGATACAGAAACGGAAATCCCGCTGTTCAGTTGAGCTTTGAGGACGGTCTTCAAAGCGAAGCTTTTTATGTAGAATCCTTTGATCAAGAAAAAGAAGATACCCGTTATGCGGAGGTTTTGGGAACGGAAGAAGAGGAGGAAATATTAGAGAGAGTGGTTTCGACACAGCCTTCAAAAGAACCTCAAAATGGTGAAAAAAAGGATGAAAATCCTGGAAACAATACTGATCCCATGATGAAAGAGGATGTTGAAAACACCTCAAAAGACATCCAAAAAGATGAAGGAACTGAGGCACATGGAAAAGAAAGCCCTGAAAATGAGCACAATACCTCTTCTTTCGAAGTGAGCAATGAAGAACTTGCCAATGACATCAAGGCCATTTTGCAAGGGGAAAAGATTTTTGATCCAACCCAAAAGAAAACGATAAGCAGGAAAGAGATTTCTCCCACTGAAATCCTCAGGCAAAACGATACTGAAGGTACTTCCCAATTAAATAAATTCCCTGAAAAAATTGAGTCCACTTATGATCCTGAAAAAAATGAACATCAAATATTCGAGAAAATTGCCCAAAGCATGAGGTATGCCAATTCTTATGATCTTGGATCCATTGCCATGGAAACCAGATTTGATCTTTTGGAAAAAGACATTGAAGAGGAGGAAATCAAAAACATCCATGATAAGAAGAGAGAAAACACAACACAGGATGCGGAAATTGTAGTGGAGGAGCTTCCAACATCTGATAAAGGAATGTTCAATCCTGAAACTGCGCTGGACACTTCCAATGGAGGACAATCAATCAAAGAAGATCAACTGCAACCTGCAGATTTGATTCTTTTTACCCCGACACAGAATCAACCAGATATTAGCAATAAACTTTGTTATGGAGGAGTGTATGATGGAAATGGGAAAATAATTTATGCAACAAATGATCATATCCCAATGGAGAGGGATTTATCAGAAATTTTGGGAGAAAGTGAGGTGGTTGCTGCACTGAGGGCCAAATCCATCACTGAAGAGAATGGAAAAAATGTAGTGGAAAAAGTTTTGGAAACCATGAATCATGAAAAGGATAAAGCGGATCTAGTCCATTTAAATTATCCACATGTAAGCATACATCCTTCGGTTTGTGAAAAGCTACCTTCTGATCAATCCAATAAATGCCAGCTTTACAACGGAAAAATATACTTAGGCAACGACAATGAAACCTTCAGCTGTGCAAGGATGATTTTGAATGCTTTTGGAAACTTTGACCTTCATTTTCTTGCCCTGGTAAAAAATGAGAAGGATTCATCTCTTATTGATCCATTGGAAAAACCAAACAACCCTTTACAGTATTTAGGCCACTTAAAACAAAATTAAGATGAACAGGATAATCGCTCTAAGGAAAGAAATAAATGATTTCAGTGGCTGGAAAAGAAAGAAACGTCCGGCAGTGTCAAACGGATATTCACAAACCAAAGCTGCACCGGCCTTGTTTGGTATTGCCGGCCTGACTGCAGTTGAAGCGGCGGGTTTAGGTTTATCCGGGATTTCTCTGCTATCGCCAGCTGTTACAAAGTCCGGGAATCTAACCATTGTCTCCGACAATGCTGAACGTTTATTGACCGCTCAGGCAAAACAAAAACTACAGGGAAGGCCAAAAAGACCCTATACCTTTCCACTCATCTGGCTAAGTGGGGGAGCTTTGGCTTCAAGTGCTGCTGCCCTCATTGAAGTGTCCTGGGAAGGAAATGACTATGGCGAAATCGGAGGGGCTTATGTTCGCCGAAACCTAACCCATACTACCGCCTTTACCAAATCCTCACTAAACGTAAGCTTTAACAGATTGAATAAAATCCCACCGGATCAAATGAAAGATCCCAGGGAATGGCCGATTGTATTTGCCTATGATGGCACTTATGACCCTATGGGAAATGGCCAATTTGAATTTCAGGGGGAATTTGAAATCAATGCATTTGGAGGCTTGAAGTTTAACCGGCATCAAGTAAAAAGCGTTTCCTTTACGGATTTTTTAATTCCTGGAAAATCTGAGGACTATGTCAAGAAATACAGTGACAGAAACTATACTGTACCAGCATTGCCACCGGATCAAAAAAAATATCTGCTGGAACATCTTGGAAACCCTTAAAAGCAAAAATTATCGAGTTTTCTTATCACTCATGAAAATGGCCGAGCGGATCGATTCCAGATAAATAGGTTTTTTCTTTTGGCTGTCCATTAGTCTAAATTTTAAGGTTATGAAAGGGAATAGAATTTTGATGTTGCAAGAAAATCTGAAGGAGTTTAAGCGGCAGGAAAAACCGACCAGGGATAAATCGAATTTTTCAGAAGGTGCTTCCTTTCGTGAGATTGAAGAAGAAATAGGTAGAATCAGCAACCGTATCGTTGATGAAGATGTTTTTATCGTAGAAATACTTGATTTTTTTTTCAACAGAAATATAAGCGAAAACCAAATTTCAGATGAACTTCGGGAAATTGCGGCAGAATGTCTTTTTTATGCCATCAAAGAAATCAACACGAACCTTATCCCGTTTCCTCCTGATGAAAAACCTTCGGTCAGCTGGCTGACATCGGAAATTGTCCAGAATGGCTATCATGAACTTAGAAAGAAAAATGCTTTTTTGGGATTCAAGAGTCAGGTCGGTTTAAAATTTAAAGATGATTTTGAAACTGCTTTACTCAACAGTAAAATAAGTGCCGCACCAAAAACAATGGCACAAAGCATGTCCTCAGCCAAAACTGCCTTGGTGGTATTTATGGAAAACACGGGTGCTTTGCCTTTTCAATGGGAAAACAGTGTCGGGAAATTGGTTCAGGAAGGCCTCGAAAAAATAATTGACTATGTCTCAGAGGAATTTGTAAAATGGCTGAACAAATTCAAAGAGGCAAAAGGCAAAAAATACCAGGAAGTAATTATTCTGGAAGATGGCAAAGCTACCTATGAGAACCTTAAAGTTACTTTGATTGATTTGTCCCAAAAAGGTTACATCATAGATGTCTTTACGCTGGCCCATGGGAATGCCTCATCCTTCAGTGGGTATCAAGGCATAAGCATCAGTGATCGCGATCTCCAAAATATCAGGAACTCCTATGGCAGCCCTTTACCTTTGAGAGTGGTTTATATGATGAACTGTGTGGGTTCAGGATTGAATGATGATTGGCTTTATGTGGGGGCCAAAGCGGTGGCAGGATCCATCCGCAATAATTATATCCCAGAACCCATGATGTCAAAGTTTTGGCAAAATTGGCTTCGTGGGGATACTTTTGAAAGCGCAGTCAAAACCGCTTACAATGATTCGGTAAAATTGATCACCCATACCATCTCCAATATAAAAGTAATTTGGCCTATTCCAGGAGTAGTCATAAAAGCGGCACTTGAACCCCATATCAACCGATTACTTGTTGATAGTGAACCTAAAATAGAAGGAAATGCAAGCCTGAGAATTGATTCGGTTTCCTTGGTTTCAGGAAAATCCCTTTCCTTAACTGGCCGATATAGCAAGGCCAAATATGACACCGGTGAACATGTGCTTGCTGGTCTGGTTTCGGCATTTCCCGTGACTCCAACATACAATATTCCTATTAAGGGGGTAGATTTCACCTATGCGGAGTTAATTGCCATGGGAGATTTTTATGAGGATTATGATAAAATGGCCAAGGCAAGTGCAAGCGAACTGGTCAAATTGAAGGCCCTGATTGATAAAAGTAAGCGGTACTATGAAGGCAAACTAAAGGGTAGCCCCGTTGGTGCTAACCCGGAAGACAGTGATTGGCAACAAGCAACTTCCGGCCGCTATCTAAAGCTTGCCGAAGACAATTTTGCCCATTTTGCGCCTTCCAATAGCACTTACATTGCCAGTTTTTCAAGTGCCAAGCCCAATCATAAGTCTGAGTGGGAAAAATATCACGGCCAGGCAATCAGTATCATGAGAAAGGGCATGGATAGCAGTGCCATCAATGATGCATTGGTGGTTAACGGATTTGGCGATCATTTCCTTACTGATGCTTTTGCTGCAGGCCATCTTTTCAACAAAGATGAAATATCAAATTATTTTAAAATGTTGGTTTTGAATTCATCCGGTAAAATCAATAAGCAGGGTGAAGAAATGTTTGGGAAAATTGCCAGTAAATCCTTTAAGGGAAAATTGAAAGATGAATTTAGTAAGCATGAAACTGTAGACAGGTTAGGGGGTGTCTGGCGACCCAATATTAATTCTGCTGATCGGTTTACAAAGCTATTAATTGGGATTATGGAGCAAGAACCCGACATCATGGGCAAAACTATGGTGGTAAAGCTGATCCATGATGCATTAAACAACTATAGCGGGGGAATTTCTGTCACCAACAACATGGGCAATAAATGGCAGTTAAGAGGAGATGCAAAACTGGATGAAAAAAATCTGGAAGCCATGAGAAAGGCCGTGGTCCAATCCATCAATAATCTCTCCGATGCATTAAATGACAGCAGTCCTGCGAGTATGTTTTTTAAAAAAGTATGGGATTATACCCCCCAGCCAACCGCTGCTTCTGTCACCATTATAAAAAACCTCATCAGGAACTACACCAATCCAGCGAGACAGGAAATAGTGGATGGTGCGGTTCAGTTGCTTCAAAAAAATTATCAGTCCTTGTTAGACGAACTCATTAAACGAAACATCCTTAAAAAAGCATGAGAATATTCTATGTAGGTCTGCAACTTCATATTACGCATTCATTCTCCGGCCTTTGTTTTTAACATGGCTGGGCGGCCATACCTTTCCCCTTAAGTCCCCTACCCCCGTAATGCCATTACAAAATTCATTGATTCAACCCGAAATATGCAGTAGGTTTTCAAATGGGATTGAAACTGAAAGAAAATCAGCCTATTGGGAGAATATTTCCTGACTCCAATAGGGCGAAGTCAAAAATAGTCAACAAACAATTGATTGTCAGTTAATTATAATATTGCATTGAGTCTGTTATGCATAAAACAGGCTCAATTGACTAATATTCAATAAATTGATTGCTTTTGTTTTTGACATCATCACAGCCGTAATACACCTTAATTCTTCAAATTGCCTGATTTTCTTCCGGTTTGTAAAGTCGTTTTTCATCGGAGTCTAACCCGTTTTGCATCGGGTTAAAACCCGCAACAATTCCGATACCCAGCAAAAATTTCAAATTCCCCAAAACCAAAAAACCTCTTCTCCAATGATGGAGAAAGAGGTTTTTACATTCACGGTCAAACAGTGGTTATTCCAAAATCCTGAAAGTCTTGCTCCCAGTATGTTTTTGTCCAAACATATCTGTGGCTTCCACCTCAATCAAATGCTCACCAACCGACAAATTGGACGGAGCATTGATCCTCCAAAGATGGTGGTTCAATTGTGCATTGGAGGGCCGTTTTCCTTCCAAAAGCTCTTCGGTGGTATCCCACTTGAGCATATCCACCAAATAGGCTGGATCCGGGCTGATGGTGTGCGTCATTTTTCTCCATGGCCCATTGTCGATCCGAACCTTAACCTCGTCGTCTTGAGCGCCCATAAAGAAATTGACAAAAATCCCTGAAGTGGTCCTCTTGTCTTTTTCCAGTACCTTGGGCGCAAAGATTTCCATTTGATATTCCGGATTCTTTCCTGCTACCTGATAGCGTATTTTATACTGATTTCCATCAAAATCAAAATAAGCATATCCTTTCGGGGTTCCATCTCTCATGGTGGAGACGGGGATTCCCTCTTCGCTCAGATCACCTCGGTACCAATCCCCAGACGTGGTACCCACATTGTAATGGTGATGCGGTTTGGATTGCTTCCAACCAGCCTCTTCCCCAAACATGACCTGTCTTTGATAATGGGTATGGGCCGAAAGGGAAAGCGTATTCGGATATGCTGCCAACAATTCGAAGAGTTCCAGGATGTCCTCGTCCCGGAAAGAATCGCCTTCTTCAAACAATGGGATGTGCATGGCCAATACGATCAAGTGATCCTTTGGCACAAATTTCAGATCATTTTTGATAAATGCCATTTGGTCAGGCCTAAAACCTCCCCAATACCCCTCTCCATCCCTTGGATCAGGATATAGGATATTTTCCAGTACTATAAAATGCACCTTTCCTTGGTTGAAGGAAAAAGTACTTGATCCAAAATAGGTCTCAAACGTTTCATCCCCCAAGGCATCGGTTTCCACATCAAAATTATGGTCATGATTGCCCATCACATTGTACCAAGGCAAATTGACTTTTGCCACCGCATCGATATAATGTGGAAAAAGGGATAGGTCATCCCCGACCAAGTCTCCCAGAGAAAGCCCGAATTTCACGCCCTGAACTCCCTCCACTTCTTTGACGATGCCTTTGTCAAAAAAGCCTACTTCTTCCAAGTTATAGGGTTGGGGATCTCCGAAAACCAAGGCCGTAAACTTCTCCTCCTTTTCCGAAGGCACCAAGCCAAAATCCACCGATTTTGGAAGTGGACCGGTTGGTTTCGATCCAGGGTATTTTAATTCCGGTGATCCTGCTGGTTTGTGGATATAATAGAATTGTGGAAGGTTTTGCGCATTGACGGGCAAATCAAATGCTGCAGGTTTGATCACAAAAATGATCTGGTCCTCCCTAACGGGAATACTGTATTTCCCCTCCGCATCGGTCTGTACGACCAATTCCCCATTGGATACTGAAACCATGGAAATTCCTTTTTCCCGCCTTTCCTTTTTTTGATTTCCGTTGAGGTCTTCAAAGACATAACCTGTTGCCATCTGCTGGGCATAGCCGCCCATCGAAAAGCACAATAGACTGAATAAAATGAGTTGTTTTTTCATTGTGTTTGTTTTAGTTATTTTTCCCACCAAACCTTGGTGTTGATGTCATCTGCACCCATTCTACCGACTGCTGTATTGTAGTTTTCACGGTTGTTGATCTGGACAGCCAATGGATACCGGAACCTTACCGGCAGCTTTTGATCATTGAGCATCCCTTCCGTTTTGGGCAATATTGGAAGTCCCGTTCTTCGGTGTTCGAACCATTGCTGATAATCGTTGAAGTAAAGTCCAATGTATTTTTGCAACATGATCCTGTCCAAAGTTCCATCATAGGCGGCCTTTGGATTTTCAAAATACCCGTCGGTCATTGTCACGCTCCATTGTTCCATCGCAGCTTTCACGGCGTTTTCAAAATGAATTTGGGGTGCTGAATCCAAGTGTCCTCTTTGGGCCAGTTCGGCTTTGATGAATTGAACCTCTGCATAGGTCAGGATCAAAGAAATCATCGGTGCCTGTACCAAGGCGACATTGTGGTTGCTGGGAATAAACCCAAATTGGCTATCCGGACCATCGTATCCGCTGGTCACTCCTTTATAGCCGATGGTGGTGATGCCGTCCAATTCCCTTGCCTGGGTAAAGAACTTGGCTCTTCTTGGATCATTCAACTCGTTCAATTTGTCAATGAAAAATTCTGATCCAGCCTTGAAAGTGGTGAAATCTATCGCCCTTCCCCAAGGAGAAAGGTTGGGCGTGACGCCCGTGATTTTTAATATGGCTGACTCCGCCGTGTTTTCGAAAACAGGATAGGCAACCGGATCTTTGATGATTTGTGCCATTTTTGCAAAACTGTTCATTTCAGACCTGTTCGAGACCCTCAGAAGCAATCTTAAATGCAGGGAATTGCAGAATTTTCTCCATTTGTGCACATTGTTCTGAAACAGGATTTCTTCCCCAAAGACCATTGGCCGGGTCGTGGTAAATAGACTGTTGGCCAGCGTAAGGTCCTCGAACAACTTGCTGTAAATTTCTTCCTGGGTGTTGAATTTGGGTCTTAAAATCCCCGCTTCCGCGGCACTTGCCTCCATCATTGGCACCTCGCCAAAGCTGTCTGTCAGTTGGCTGTAGACCCAAGCATTTAAGGTTAGGGCTATTGCTTCATAATTTGGATCCTGCGCTATGATCGCCGCCTCCCGCATTTCCTTGATATTGATCAGCCATCTGTAATAGGTATTCCAAGTGGAATTGCCGGCATTTTCGGTGATGTCATACCGATGCGCACCACCGGATGCATTTGGAAACGGCAAGGCCACCTGCATGACCTGAAAGGTGAATGCATCTGCCCTGGAGGTATTGAAACTTGAAATGCCATACAAAATGGGGTTCAACAGCGTTCCTGGGCTGATCCGTTCTATTCTGTTGGGATCTGTATTGATTTCTTCAAAATCTTCTGTACAGGAAACCATTCCTACCAAGAGGACAATAAGGATATATTGATTGATTTTTTTCATGATTGTCTATAGAATTAAAATTGGAGGGTAAGGTTGACACCGAAGGTTCTTGGCGTGGGAAGCTGTCCCATTTCAACACCTGGAAGCAGACTGCCGCCATTCAAGGCCGCTGTTTCGGGATCGAAAATCGGGAACTTGGTCCACATGGCTAAATCTCTTCCGTAAAAGGCAATAGTCGCTCTGCTTACTGCCACTTTTTGCAAAAATCTGGCTGGTACCGAGTATTCAAATCTCATTTCCCTCAACTTCACGAACGAGGCATCAAAGGAGTTGGACTCGACATTTGCCCTTCGGTAATATTCGGTGTAGTAATTGGGAAGTAAAGCTTGGGTGGTGTTGGGAGAGAATGTTCCATCACCATTGTCCACTACCCCATCTCCAACAATAAATCCATCTTCTCTTCCTTTGAGGGTATGTTTGAGTTTTCCCTGTTCGGACATTTTGTGGTGGGTTTGGGAATAGATCATGCCTCCATATTGGCCATCCAGTAAAACAGTCATGCGCAGGTTTTTGTACACAAACTCATTCCGAAAACCACCTTTCCATTTTGCATAGGCATTGCCGATATATTGGATTTCTTGCGGTCTGGCGGGGAGTCCATTCTTCAAATACACAATCTCCCCTTCTGGAGAGCGGACAAATCCAAATCCATAAATGTCACCCGTTGTTCCTCCCACTTTGGCGATGACAGTGGCGTTTCCTCCCGATCCCAATATCTGCTCGGCATCCACCTCATCGGCCAATGCCAACACTTCATTTTGGTTTTTGGCCCAGGTAATAAATGAATTCCATTTAAAATTCCGTGTGGCAATCGGGGATCCGTTCAATACCACTTCCACCCCTCTGTTCATCACCTTGCCTGCATTGAGGATCGCCCGGGAAAAGCCGGTGGTGATGTCAATCGGTACTTCAAGAATCTGATTTTTAGTCACCGTCTGGTAGAAGTTGATGTCTGTCCCCAACCTTCTGTTGAAAAAAATCAGTTCCAGACCTGTTTCATAACTCGTGGTGATTTCCGGTTTGAAATCGATGTTGTGAAGCGTTGTCGGTACCGAAGCTGAACCCGGAAATTCACTTTGACCGTAATATTTGAACGTTCTGTAAGGTTCTGTATCATTTCCAACCTGAGCTCCCGAAAGCCTCAGTTTGGCAAAGGAAACCGGAGTGGGCAACTTGAAAATATCCGTCAGGATAAAACTGGAGCTAATCGATGGATAGAAGAAGGAATTGTTCTGTACAGGAAGCGTACTGGACCAGTCATTTCTTCCGGAGACATCGACGAACACTTTTTCGTCAAAGGAGAATGTCGCCAAACCATAAAGACTGTTGATCACCCTGTTGTTGTCTCTGGTGGAGATAAAAGGATTGTTGATTCCATTGGAAAGTTTGAACACCCCCGGGATCACCAATCCATCCACCTCTGCACTGATCAACCTGAAATTTCTCCGCATCTGATTCCCACCGATACTGCCGGTAAAGTTGATTTTCTCTCCAAGTTTTTCCTTGTAGGTCAACAAAAAATCCGTGTTGAGCTCGTAGTTGGTGATGTCCTGCTGCTTGTAATATCCCCTTTGGAAATTCGCGGTGCTGTATGGTCTTCTTTGGTCTCTTTCTTCCTGACTCATGGCAAGTCCAGACCGCACCAAAAGGTCGATTTTATCAGAAAAGGAATAGGTTGCTGAAAAATTTCCCACGACCGAATTGTTGTTCACTCCATTGGTCATCTGATAAGCGATGAGGTAAGGATTGTCAATAAAGGAACTGAAAGGATGTACCTGATCTACATTTTCAAAACCTTCCCTCCAAATCGGCCGATACCATTCCAGATCCACGTTTGGATTTTGGAAAATCATGAAGTAGGCAATGGATTGGTTGTTGTATCCTGTGGCAGGAAGATTGTCACTTTTCTTGTTTGTGAAATTCACCTTCGCATTCAACCGCAGCCTGCTGTTGATTTCCTGAGAAACACTCAATGCAGCCACGAATCTTTCGAAACCCGTATTGGGCATGATCCATTCGTTTTTGGTATGGGTAATGGATGCGCGAACGGAACCTGTTTTGCTGCTGCCTTCCAGCGCGATATTGTTCACGACATTGACTCCAGTCCTCCAAAAATCCTTCACGTTGTTGCGATACGGTCTCCAAGGCTGTCTTTCCAAAGATTGCCCTTCAATGGTCGGGTCATATTGGAAATAAGATTGCCCATTGAATTTGGGTCCAAAAGCACTACTGGTTCCTCCGGTACTGGAGCCATCTGCAGAGGCGCCATAGGAATAATACAGTTCGCCTTCTTTGTTTAAAGCCCTTCCAGTTCCCTGACCATATTCATGCTGATAATCAGGCCATTTCAACACATCATTGAAACTGATGTTTGAATTGAAACTGACGCCCAATCCTTTGTTTTTTCTCTGCCCACTTTTGGTCGTAATGATCAAGGCACCATTGGCGGCCCTGCTTCCGTACAACGCTGTGGCGCTTGCTCCTTTCAGCACCGTGACGCTCTCGATATCGTCTGGATTGATATCCGCTATTCCATTTCCAAAATCGATGGGAACGTCATTTCCCGAACCCGCTCCATAAGCATTTCCAACACCGGAAGAAGTCAAACCGCTGTTCATGGGTACGCCATCCAGCACAATCAGGGCACCGTTTCCGTTTGGATTCAAGGAATTGTCTCCGCGCAAACTGATCTGGGACGAATTCATCGGGCCTGAGCCTGCCGATAACACATTCAATCCCGCCACTTTACCAATCAAGGCGTCCGACCAGTTGTTGGATCGGGCATCCAGAAGCTCCTCGCTGGAAACTTTCTGGGTCGCATATCCCAAGGCTTTTTCTTCCCTTTTGATCCCGAGGGCTGTCACAATCACTTCCTGCAGCGAATTGTCATCCAATTTCAGAGAAACATCCATCCTGGTTTGATTCCCTACAGTCAATTCCTCTTTTGCAAAACCCACGTAGGAAAATACCAAAACTTGCCCAAGGTCCAATTCAAGCGCGTAATTACCATCGATATCGGTGATGGTACCCGTGTTGGTTCCTTTGATCACCACGTTGACTCCCGGGAGGCTTTCACCGGTTTCCCCATCCCTGACCTGTCCCGAAATCCTGATTTTTTCCATCCCCGTTGCTTTTCTCGGAATCTCCTTGGTGGAGACCGCCAGGGTATGGTTGATCTGTTTGAATTTTAAGGAAGTGTTTTTGGAAATCTCCGTAAGCATGCTTTCCAAATTTTGATATCTTTTGTCCAAGGCGACTGTCTGCTGCAGCTCCAAGTTGCTTTGGTAGGAGAACCGAAAACTTGTCTGCGCTTCAATTTCTTTGAAGAATTCGGAAACCTTTTGCTTGTTTTTGGAAACCCTAACAAAGGTTTCGTCCAGTTTTTGGGCGTTTGGATTTGCTGCCTCAGCTATGCCAACTGCCCAGCAGAGCAGGAATAAGAGGGTAAACAGTCTCTTTGCAATCCTCTTTATTGAGAAGAGTAATTTTTTTTCCATAATTTCGGTGGTTCTGTTTTAATTTTTGAAGGAATTAGAAGTGGACAAATTGATGGGGCTGGTGGTACAGCCCCATCTTCGTTTAATTGCAGTTTTTGAATTGAATGTTTACTTTTTTGGCATCGATCTGGTACGTCATTGGAAGTGAATACTGAATGGCTTGGAGGAGATTTTCGAGACTCATGTTCAGATAAGTGCCTGAAATTCTGCAGGTATTGTTTGGTGATAGGTTGTGCTCTATTTGAATTCCATACCAAGCATCCAGTACCTTTACCAAATTGAATAAATCGCTGTTCTCGAAGACTATTTTGTCTTCGGCCCAACCAAAAACCAAATCCCGATTGGTGATTTGCTGCACTGTTCCGGCACCTATTGAATAGATCAGCTGCTGGTCTTTGTGAAGTTCAAAATTGGTTTGTGCATCGCTAACGCTGACTTTCCCGGTTTTTACGGACACTTTGGTTTCTTCGAGACCAGCCGTTTTGATGCTGAAAGAAGTGCCCAACACTTCCGTGGTCAAACCATCGGTTTGGACCCTGAAGGGCAATTCCGGATTGGCCACCACTTCAAAAAATGCCTCTCCTTCCAGTTTCACGAACCTGTTGTTTGAAAAATCCCGATCAAATTCTATCGTGGTATTATGAAACAATTGGATCCTGGAGCCATCAGGGAGTTTGATCTTCTTTACCATTCCGACCCCGTTCTCCACTTTTTGGAAAGCGATTTTATCGGAGAAATCTACTTTTGGTTTTTGGGTAAGTTCAGATAAAACAAACCCCAATCCGATGACCATCACAACAGAAGCGGCTATACCAAACAATCTTTTGAAATTCCGATTCCCGGAATTTGGAGCGTTGGAAATCCGACCTCGCTGTATTTTGTTAAAAAGTTCTTTCCTGATAAGCGATTTTGTACGCCCCTTAAAATCCTGAATCAGAAGTTCGTCTTCTTCTTGATGATCATACCAATCGTTGACAGCATTGAATTCCTGTGGGGAAGCCTGACCTCTCAGGACTTTTTGAATGTGTTGTGCTATGGATTTTTCCTTTCTCATCTCTTGAGTCTTCCTCTATAGAGTGCTCAAAACACAAATTCACTACCTCTCAAAATCTTTATTGAATTGTTATCAATTTGATGGGTTTGTTAATGAATACTTAATCGGGAAAATCAGAGATTGATAAAAAGCAAAAACCCAGGGGCAAGATGTTTCATTTCCGCTCTGACATATGTCAGGGATTTGGAGAGATGATTGTGAACAGTCTGTTGGGAAATCCCGAGTTTTTCAGCGATTTCATCTGAAGAAAACCCTTCCAATCTGCTCATTTGAAAGACAAGTCTGTTTCTAGGTGGCAATTTGGCAATCACCACCTCCAATTGATGGTAGAGGTCTTCAAACCCCAGCACATCAACATCCAAATAGGGAACATCGGCGCCTTCAATTTCACGCGCCCTTTTTTCCCTTGCCTTGTCCATATACTTGAGCACCCGATACTTGACCGCGGTGAGCAGATAGGCTTTGAGGGTAGATTGGATGGTGATTTCAGTTCTCCTTTGCCAGATATCGATAAAAATTTCCTGGAGCAGATCTTCCACCACCTCCTGTTCCCTGATTCTGCTGAAAGCCGATTTGTACATTATCTCCCAGTATTCATTGAAAATACGCTCAAACTGAAGATCGTTTTGAATCAACAACATGGATTTATTTGATAAAATGGGAATGGATTAATTCCCTAAAAGTAAGGCTATACTCCTTTTGGGCTTTCGAAATGAAGTTATGTTATCATTAAAAAAAATCATCAATCATCTCCCCTAGGTCACTTACCCCTAATGTGAACATGAAAATGGCTATGCCTAAAATGATTTTTACCAACAGCGGAATTGTAAAGGCGAATCTCTCCTTGAGCCAACCTGCGGCCGGAGGCAAATAGACCAAGGAGAGTAGCAGATACACCAAGCCTGGCACAGGGTGGACCAAAATCAGATTCAGGATACCTACCGTAAAAACAAGTATTCCAAATACCCAACCGAATACCGGTGTGTGTTTGCCCTGAATTTTCATGGGTTCCAATTTAGGATCCCGCAAAAGGGGTTCCGAAGATCCCGACTGCGAGTTCTGCCCAAATGAGGAGGAATCCCAACAGAATCACCCCAATGATGGCGATTCTGGTGTTCAGGTTTTTCACATTTCTGATGATAAATTCACTCAGTAGTCCTGTACCGAGGAGCAGCAGGCCCATGACCACAAAGTCCAACAGCGTCCAGACCACTTCCTCTGTAAACTGCATTGCGATCAATGGAATGAGCAATAGAAATGCTACAGCGAGCACAATGCCGATCAATCTTTTGTTTTTCGTTTTCATCAATTTTCTGGTTTTAATATGCGTGTTAAGTATTGCTATTTATGGTCAATCGTCAAGCATTTCACATCATGGCCATCTTTTCAAACCATTCCCCTACTCCCATTGCTGACCAGACAATGAAGATGAATAGGATGTTTATCAACCGCCCCCCGTCTTCCAGCCCTTTGTATAGCCAAATGGTGAGCAGTGGCAGAATAGTCGATCATCCGATTTTCATTTATTCCATACGCTTCAAAACAAATAATATTATCATATAAAGTACTTTGAAATTCAAAGTTGAGTGTCAAAAAAATATCAACTCTCCTTTCTATTGTTCAAAATGAGCTGCTCCAGTGCATCCAAATGGTTTTTGAAAGCTTCACGACCTTGATCCGTTGCTTGATAGGTGGTATTTGGCTTCCTACCCACAAACTTTTTCTCCACTACAAGATAGGACGCTTCCTCCAAGGCCCGCAAGTGACTGGCCAAGTTGCCATCCGTCAGCTCCAGCGTTTCTTTGAGCGTACTGAAATCCACGCGTTCTTCCACCATCAGGACTGACATAATGCCCAGCCGCACCCTGCTTTCAAATGCCTTGTTGATATTTTCAAGATAATCTTTCACGGTCCTGCTAGCGTTCGTATTTGAAATACACCAGCGCACCATACACGATGTGAAGGACACCAAATCCAAGCGTCCAAGCCAACAATCCAAAGCCCAGATAAAAGCTTGCAAACAAGCCCAATAGTATTTCCAAAATCCCCAGATAGCGAATATCGCTGATGGTATACTTACTGGCATTCAACAAGGCGCAACCATAAAATAGCAGCATCACGGGAGCCACCAAATACGGCAATTCATGGTGAAACAGCGCTGCACAGAAAATCCCACCTGCAGCCAAGGGAATGGCCAAGTTGACCAACATGCGTTCGGACTTGCTGTCCCATACCTGATGGCTCTTTCTTTTGGCATTGCGTGCAGTGAAATATATCGCCGAACTGACCGCGAGCAAAAACACGCCTACCGCTACCGAAAGGACAAATACGATGGACTCACTTGTCAACTCGCGCCCGAGTGTCTCGCGATACTGGATATCTTCTTCAAGGAAATGCCATCTTACAAGCGCTGCTCCCAAGAGTGCCGACAGCCCCGCTGCCACACCAGAAAGCCCACTCAATGAAATAAAGCGGGAAGAACGGTCCATGATATTCCGGATCTCGTGCAGGGTTGCTAATGGGTCGTGCTGCTTGTTCATATTGAAAGTACTTTGCGATTCAAAGTTAATAAAAAATTCAAATGATCAAACGATTGTTGGTTTTTAGAACTAAAAAAAGGATAAAACTTTGCATCTCGATGCATAACCTTCTCCTCTATTGATCAGCAAGCCAAGCAACCGACCCTCCATTTTGAAGGATTCGAAATCGCAGGAGGTGGAAGCCCGCATCCTCTTCATCCCAGAAAGGGTGAAAGCGCAGTCCCGACAATTCAATATTAATTCTCTATTTTTCAATATATTACTGGAGGACATGATTTATTTAACCTAATTTTTGATGTGGATATCAAAATTGAAGTTTATTTTAGCACAACATTCCATGTTCCACCCATTTAAAATTTTTACGATTTGAAACTACTCGTCATCGATATCGGAGGTACCAACGTCAAGGTTAAAGCAAACAATGAGGATGAAAGAAGGAAAATCCCTTCCGGAGATTTCATGACCCCTGAAAAGATGGTCGCTGCCGTTTTGGAAAACACCCAAGATTGGGAGTTTGAAGCCATTTCGATTGGCTATCCGGGTGTAATCAAAAAAGGAAAAATCATGACCGAACCCAAAAACTTGGGCGAAGGTTGGACTTCTTTTGATTTTGATGCCGCTTTCGGAAAACCGGTGAGAATCATCAACGATGCCGCCATGCAGGCTTTGGGTTCATACGAGGAAGGCGTTTTGCTGTTTTTGGGCTTGGGGACAGGACTTGGATCCGCCATTGTATTTGATGGAACTGTCCTCCCGCTTGAATTGGCACACCTTCCCTACCGAAAAGGCACCTACGAAGATTACATTGGTTTACGGGGTTTGGAAAGGATGGAACAGGAAAAATGGCAGGAACATGTATTGTCCATTATCAAAAAATTTAGCGCTGCATTCCTGCCCGAGGATATCGTCATCGGTGGCGGAAATTCCAAACTGCTTACAAAAATCCCAAAAGGTTGCCGCTTGGGAAACAACAAATTGGCTTTTGAAGGTGGCTTTAGGTTGTGGGAAAACACCTTTCGCAAAAAAGAAGTCCAGTAAGGGTCAATGAATAGGGTTTCATGGAGCCCTATTCATGTATAAAAGATTGTCTTTATTTCCTCCCCTCCTAAAAAAATTGATAACGGCAGTATTGGACCATTTCTTTTGCTGTCTTATTTTTTTCGGCTGATAGAGATTCCTGAAGAACTGCTCCTGTCCACTGTGGTTTCATATCCCGGATGATCCTTAACATACTCCATAAATGTGCGGATTCCACCGATATTGTTCAAGACATTGTGTGCCGTAAATCGTCCTCCTTTTTTGAGCTTGGGATCGATATCCTTGAAATATTGGACATACCAATCCTTGTCTGCATCCGAAAAGACAAAATCGAAAGGCCCTTCAAGTTCTTTCACGATTTGATGAGCATCTCCTAATCTGAAGTCCACAAAATCAGAAAGTCCCAAAGCCTCCAGTTTTTTGATGGCTTCCTTTTGTCTCCTTTCATCCATTTCCAAAGTGATCAATTTCCCACCGGTTTTGCTGAGTGCCCAGGCAATCCAAATGGTCGAATGCCCCGTGGAAGTGCCGATCTCCAAAGCGGATTTGTAATTGTTGTCCACGATGAGCTTGTACAATACCTGCCCATCTTCATACGGAATATTCAGGTCACGCCATTGCCTTCTATTTTGCTCCAAGAATTCTTGTACACGGGCATCTCTGGATTCTTGGCCTTTCATATTTTGTGCATAGGCAATTGTTCCAATGCTGATTACGAATAAAAATATCAAAATGGCTTGAATGTTGAAAGTTGATTTCATCTCTGCGTTAGTTTTGGGTTGAAGTGGGCAACATGTTTCTGATTCCAGTGATTTTCCACCGTCCTTCGGTGAAGACAGCCAGGAAGGTACTCCACATTTTTCTGGTGGGGCCATCCGGATTTTCGATTTCATACCGGCAATCCACAATGGCTGAAGCCTGATCCAGCAAGCGAATTTTATCAACGATCAAGTTTCGGCTGCCGGGATTGGCCGCGGAACTACTCATCATCCCATCAATCGCCTGATCGATGCCTGTTCTCCATTCCCCAGAGGAAACCAACTGATCGATTTCAGGGGTCAAAATGGTCTTGAGCAATAAAGTATCCTTGTTGTCCCTGGCCTCGTTGTATTGCTCAATCAATGCATAGAGCTCCTTGCGGATATCTTCCTCCAGTATTCCTTGCTGCGCAAATAACGATTGAGAAGTCAAATTCAGCAATAGAATAACAAGAGAAAAATATTTCATAGTATATTGATTTTATGTAACTTATATTGATTTGAATAGGATTTAATTTAAATATGAATTGAATTAAAAAACCTTATTTCAATTTAAGGATTTTTGAAACAAAAACAGCCATTTGCCATAGGGAAGTCCTACTGCAAATCCAAGATTGGCCGGATCAATCCCATAATTGTTCAAACTTTATTTCTTAGCAGGCTTCTCTTGTTCAATTGGTTCTGAATTTTTTCATGCAGCGTGCGCGAAGTGTTTCGCAGAGTACGCAAAGATTTTTAGGGAGACTAGAAATGGATTCCGGCAAGTGATAACTATTGGGATTTTATCTCTTGGCGGACTTTGCGATGTTCTCCGCGGAATTTGCGTGAAAAAATAATTCTGAATATTTTCACGCAGAGCGCGCTAAGTATTTCGCAGAGTACGCAAAGATTTTTAGGGAGACCAGAAATGGATTCCGGTAAATGATAACTATTGGGATTTTATCTCTTGGCAGGATTTGCGAAGTTCTCTGCGGACTTTGCGCGAAAATTGGTTCTGAATATT
>NZ_JAUSPP010000022.1:0-16449 GCF_030656585.1 Rhodonellum sp. | reverse complement strand
CCGACTTTGGATTTCGAATTTCAAAACCTTTCCCCATCATCGATGTCATCATTCCTGCTTATAATGAAGAAAACAGTGTTGGGAAAGTAGTAGGCGATATCCCAGTCTTTGTCAGGCATGTCATTGTGGTGAATAACAATTCGAATGACCAAACAAGGTTGGTCGCCGAAAAAGCTGGAGCCATCGTCTTGGACGAAATGCAGAAGGGATACGGAAAGGCATGCTTGAAAGCGATATCGTATTTGGAATCTCTTGAAAAGCGTCCGGATCTTGTTGTATTTTTGGATGCCGATTACAGTGACTATCCAGAAGAGATGACCGCTGTGATTCGGCCGATACTTGAAGAGGATTTTGACATGGTCATTGGTTCACGTGCCAGGGGCAATCGGGAAAAAGGGTCGATGACCATTCCCCAAGTCTTTGGAAATTGGCTGGCAACGTCGCTGATGAAGTCCATTTACAAAACTGATTATTCCGATTTGGGCCCTTTTAGAGCGATCAAGTGGAGCAAGCTTTGCGAAATCCAGATGGAGGATCAGGATTTTGGATGGACGATCGAAATGCAGATAAAAGCGGCCAAAAAAAACCTGAGGACCACTGAGGTTCCCGTAAATTATAAGAAGAGAATCGGAGTGTCCAAGGTAAGTGGGACTGTCAAGGGGACATTTATGGCTGGTTATAAGATTCTCTGGACCATCTGGAAATATAAATGAAGAATTCCCCTGTGATTTTCGAGTTTTTTTTTCACGGGGTATTACCAAAAATCCACTTTTTTTCACCGAAACCAAAGCGTAGAATCAAATTTTTCACCGAGAATTTCCCGGGATTTTAGATTTTTTTCATTCGTAAAAGGGTGTTTCAGGAGGCTTTATTCCCCATTGATTTTTAATTATAGAAAGGCAATTATTAAAATCCACTGATTTTTATATGACGAAACCAATAAAAAATTATTGTTCCTGATTCATTATTGTTTTTCTGTTTGCAGCATGAGGTGTTTTTTAAATACACAAAAAATATTTTTAGACATAATAATTTGTTTTTGAATCTCATACTTTTTATTTTTAATCAATTATTCTTTTAAATTACTTTTATCATATAACTACTTGTTATCACTATTATGTGTTTTTATTAATTAATATCAATATTTATGACTGCTCCTTCAATTCTTCAATTTTTCGAGAAATCTGTCGATCAATATCCAGATAAAGTTGCCTTGGTCTTCAAGGAAGAGCGTATCACTTATTCCGAATTGAATCATAAGGCCGAAAAGCTTTCAAACGCTATCCTTAAGATTTCAAAAGGTGAAAAAATCATAGGAATCAGTACCACCAGATGCATGGACATGATCATGGGCGTATTGGCAATTCTTAAAGCTGGGAAAACCTACATGCCCATCGATCCAACCTATCCTTCAGAGCGGCATAAGAACATGGTGGAAATCTCTTCCCTCAAGTATGTTGTTTCCGGAGAAGGAGAAGAGGTTGTTTGGGGTGCTTTGGGTCTGGAAAGAATCGATTTCCAAGCTGAAGAAAATCAGAGGCCAGAGGGCGATTTTTCGCCGGGGGAATTGTATGCGGTCTTTTTTACTTCTGGCTCCACTGGAAAACCTAAAGGAGTGATGGTGAGACATCAAGGGGCCATTGAGCTGATCGAACACAAACTGATCTCTTCCAGAGCGGCAGGATTGGGCGTCAAGACTTTACAGTTCTGCCACTTGGGATTTGATGTTTCGGTCAAAGAAATCTTTGTCTGTCTTTCTTCCGGTGGTGAATTGCATTTGGTGGAGGATCTTCAAAGGCTGGATGCTTACTTTATGCTGAATTATATCCAGTTGCATGGGATCAACAATGTCTTTTTTCCCTTTGTCGCCCTTCAATATTTTACCAATGCGGCCGTGTCCAGCGGGATATTCCCGAAAAGCCTAACCGAGGTAAATACAGGAGGTGAACTGTTGAAAATCACCCCCCAAATCAGAGAGTTCTTCAAGGAAATCCCCAATGCGGTATTGAAAAACAACTATGGCCCCACAGAAGCCTCCATTTGGGCATCGGATATCAATATGGAGGGCCATCCGGATTCTTGGCCGGAAATCCCCTCCATCGGAAAGCCTCTTGCAAATTGTGGGTTTTGGATTTTGGATGAGCAGTTGAACCCCGTTCCTACTGGACATTTGGGAGAGTTGCACATTTCAGGACCATGCCTCGCAAAAGGATACCTCAACAGGGATGATCTCACCAATGCCCGCTTCATTCCCTGGACCACTCCCGAAGGAAAGGCGATAACCCTCTACAAAACCGGCGACTTGGTCAATCAGGATGAAGAAGGTTTCTATTATTTCAATGGCAGGGAGGATGATCAGATCAAAATTAGAGGGAATCGGGTAGAACTGGGAGAAATAGAAAGCGCCTTGGCGAATCTACCCAATGTGAAACATGCCATCGTGAAATTGGATGAAGATGAAATGGGACAAAAATACCTTTGTGGGTATGTCCAATTTATTGACAAGGAAAAAGGCGATCTGGCCCAAATAAAATCCGATCTAAAATCCAAAATTCCGGAATACATGATCCCGGACTATGTAATTGAAGTCGATGATTTTCCCAAAACCAGCTCTGGAAAGGTGGACAAAAAGGGGCTTCCCAAACCACGCCATACCCGCCCGGAATGGGCGGCCCAACTGGTCGTGCCGAGTACAGCGGTCGAAAAACAGGTGGCCGATCTGTTCAAGGAGATCCTGAATTATGACAAAATCAGCATCCATGACAATTTCTTTGAGTTGGGAGGAAACTCCCTGAAAGGGCAAAGGACCATAGCGGAATTGAAGCAAAGGTTTGGGTTGGATTTGCCGATCATTAAATTGTACCAATTCCCCACCGTTTTTCAAATTGCCCAGTTTTTGGAAAAAGAAGGCAAACCAAAATTCGTGAATTTCGGAGCCAAAAATCAAAAAAAGGAAGAACAGGATGTTGCCGTTATAGGAATGGCCCTCAAATTTCCCGGAGCAGATTCTGTGGAGCGGCTTTTGGAAATCCTTAGGAATGGGGAAGAGACCATCAGTTTTTTTAGTGAGGAAGAATTGGACAAGACCATATCTGAAGAAATCAGGAAGAACCCTGATTATGTGAAAGCAAGGGGAATCATTGAGGGTTATGATGAATTTGACGCCAACTTCTTCGGATTCAATCCCAAACTGGCATCCATTTCAGACCCTCAACAACGCAAATTTTTTGAAGTGGCGCATGAGGTATTGGAAAAAACAGGATACCGCACCCAAGATGGCCAGTTGCCAATCGGGGTGTATGCGGGATGTAGCAACAATACTTATTTTACGCACAACCTCATCCAGCATTCCAAACTGTTGGAAGCCTACGGAGATTTTATGGTGGGATCTTTGAATGAAAAGGATTACCTCGCTAGCCGTACGGCCTATCACTTGAATTTGACTGGTCCGGCGGTAAGTGTACATTCTGCTTGTTCTACGGCCCTTTTGGCCATTTCCCAAGCAGCCGATGCGATCAGGACAGGCAAATGCAAGATGGCCATAGCAGGCGGGTCGAGTATTAAATCCCCTACCAAAAGCGGTCATATTTTTGAAGATGGATCGGTTTTGACCAGAGATGGTCATGTCAATTCTTTTGATGCCTCGGCAACGGGAACGGTATTCAGTGATGGTGTGGGTGTGGTTTTGCTTAAAAACCTGAAAGAAGCCATTGAGGATGGAGATGAAATTTTGGCAGTGGTAAAAGGCTTTGGTGTCAATAATG
Organism: Rhodonellum sp.; assembly: GCF_030656585.1. NCBI lineage: Bacteria > Pseudomonadati > Bacteroidota > Cytophagia > Cytophagales > Cytophagaceae > Rhodonellum > Rhodonellum sp. The sequence goes on along the minus strand of NZ_JAUSPP010000022.1, from coordinate 12,685 downwards.
ATGGAGGCGAAAAAGGGAGTTTTTCCGCACCAAGTGCCGAGGGTCAAGCCGGGGCGATTTATGCCGCCATCCAGGATGCAGGGATTCATCCCGATGACATTACTTATTTGGAAGCGCACGCCACGGCGACACCTATTGGTGATCCGATTGAGGTGGAGGGTTTGAAACTGGCTTTTGGTGAGGCCACCAAGAAACAATATTGTGCGATAGGAAGTATCAAAAGCAATATCGGACACCTCAATGCTGCTGCTGGGATTGCGGGATTTTTTAGGGCCTTGCTTTCCCTGAAACACAGGCAGTTTTTTCCACAGCGAGGATTCTCCAAGATCAATCCCAACATTGATTTCGAAAACAGTCCTTTTTATGTCAATACAAAATTGAAGGCCTGGGATTCCGACAAGAAAAGAATCGCGGGAATCAGTTCCTTCGGCGTGGGCGGAACCAACGTTCACCTTATTCTGGAAGAGGCACCAGAAGCCAAGCCGGAAGAGAATGCAACCAGGAATTATAAGTATCCAGCCCATCTGATTAACTGGTCAGCCAAATCCGAGGAAAGTTTGAAGTTGTATGCCAGCAAATTGTCCGATTTTATTCAAAATAATCCAAAAGTCCAGCTTACTGAAGTTGCCTTCAATCTTCAGGAAAACAGACGGCACTTTCCCTTTAGGAAATTTGTCGTCGCGGATTCCAAGGAGGAACTGATTCAAAAATTGGGGGATTTTTCGGGACAAATCCTTCCTGTAAAAGAACCAGATGAATATGTTTTTCTTTTTCCCGGACAGGGGGCCCAATTTCTGAACATGGGTAAGGAATTGTACCAAAACAATGAGGTGTTTAAGAATGCTGTCGATACATGCGCCGAGATATTGTCCGCGGTAATGGATAAGCCAATTTTGGAGATTATCTATCCAGATGTGGAAGATGAGCAGGCCGAAGCCATGCTCAAGAACACAAAGTATACCCAGCCGGCAATTTTCACCATTGAATATGCACTTTCTCAATTGTGGATTTCCTTAGGCGTGAAGCCGATTATTATTTGCGGGCATAGTATAGGGGAATTTGTGGCGGCACACCTTGCGGGTATTTTTACTTTGGAAGATGCTTTAAATCTGGTAGCCATTAGAGGGAGGATGATCAGTGAGTTGCCACATGGCAGCATGCTTTCCGTGAGGTGTACCGAGGAGGAAATCAAATCCATGATGCCTGGAAATCTTTCTTTGGCAGGCGTGAATGGTGAAAACCAGTGTGTGGTATCGGGAGAAACAAATGAAATTGAAATTTTCGCCACAAGGTTGGAAGCCAGGAATGTCCCTTCCAAAATACTTCAAACCAGCCATGCATTCCATTCACAGATGATGGATCCCATTCTGGATTCCTTTGCAGCGGTAGTACGGGAAATCCCTATGCAGAGACCGCGAATCCCGATGATTTCTACGGTGACAGGAGAATTTTTATCGGATTTAGAAGCCCAAAGTCCGGAATATTGGACCAATCAATTGAGGAATGCAGTACGCTTTGCGGATGCTGCAGAAACCCTTTTTGAATTGGAAATACCGCTGAGCTTCCTGGAAGTTGGGCCTGGGAATGTATTGACCTCACTTTGCCGTCAGGCAAAAAAAGGAAAAGGAAGGGAGATGTACAACAGCCTGATGAAAAACCCCAAAGTATCGGATTACAGGTTTTTTCTTCAGACTGCGGGAAGTCTTTGGCAAAAGGGAAGAAAAATCCAATGGCAAAATCTGTATGACCAATTTATTCCCAAATGTGAATTGCCCACTTATGCCTTTAAAAAGGAAAAAATTTGGATGGACCCTGCACAACCGATTATAGCGCAAAAGATACCTGAAGTGAACATGAAAATCGAACAGATGATTGAGCAGACTTTTTCAATACATATTCAAACTCCTATTCAAATGGACCGAAAACAAAAAATCAAAGACCAAGTAATTGGCGTGATCCAAGACACAACAGGACTAAGCGTTCCTGATGAAAAAGCTTCTTTTTTGGAACTTGGATTTGACTCGCTGCTTTTGACTCAATTGGCAGCAAGTCTTAAAAAAGAATTTAAAACTCCCATTACTTTCAGACAGCTGAGCGAAACGCTTTCTGATCTAACCGCCTTGGTGGAGTTTTTAGATCAAAAACTACCAGAAGAGGCCTATCGAGAACCAGCGCCCGCAATGGCAAGTGAGCCGGAAGTTCCAGTAATCACTGCCGCACAGCCGCAATCGCAGCCGGTTTTTCAGCAACAGGCTCCTCCTGTTGCTCAAGTGTATGCAATGCCAAATCTTCAGCCCCAGCAGTTCGTATATCCACAACCTGCCCACCAAGGGGTAAATCCACAAAGCAATGGCGTGCATTCTCCCATGGATTTATTTTCCAGACAATTGGAATTGATGTCCCAGCAAATCATGATGCTTACCAATGGTGCAGGAAATGGCCAAGTGCCTTTGCCAATGGTATCAGCAGGAGCAACTGATTCTGTGGCCCCAACGCCGGTAGCCACCTTGGACAAAGGGCCAAAACCCCACAGCCACGCTCCACCAGCCGATGCTCCTAAAACCTTTGGCGCCATGGCAAAAATAGAAAAGGTGGTGACTGAGGTTACCCCAGAACAAAAGCAGTTTCTGGATAATCTCATCAAAAGATTCAACGAAAAAACAATAAACAGCAAAGCCTATACCCAGAAATACCGTTCCAAAATGGCAGATCCTCGGGTGGTGTCAGGTTTCAAGCCGAACACCAAAGAAATCACCTATTCCTTGGTAGTGGATAGGTCCAAAGGAAGCAAAATTTGGGATATTGACGGGAACGAGTATTTGGATGTCTTGAATGGATTTGGAGCCATCCTTTTTGGGCATGGTCCTGAGTATGTCCAGAAAGCGATCAGGGAGCAATTGGAAAAAGGATTTGAGATTGGGCCGCAACATGTGTTGGCGGGAGAGGTTTGTGAGTTGCTCTGTGAATTGACAGGACATGAAAGGGCTGCGCTTTGTAATACAGGCTCAGAAGCAGTCATGGGTGCTTTGAGGATGGCCAGAACCGTCACCGGAAGATCTTTGGTCGTTTCTTTCAACAATTCTTATCATGGCACATTCGATGAGGTGATCGTAAGGGGAAGCAACAATCAGAGAAGCTATCCCGCTGCGGCTGGCATCATGCCGTCTTCTGTAGAGAATCTTCTTGTCTTGGAATATGGAACTGAGGAATCCCTGGAAATCATCCGACAGCGAAAAGATGAGCTTGCCGCAGTTTTGGTGGAACCTGTTCAGAGCCGTAGGCCTGAATTCCACCCCGTCGAGTTTTTGAGAAAAGTACGTGAAATCACCAAGGAAAGCGGGACCGCATTGATATTTGACGAGGTGATCACCGGGTTTAGGACCCATCTAAAGGGGGCCCAAGGAATCTTCGGCATAAAAGCAGATATTGGGACTTATGGCAAAGTGATCGGTGGGGGATTGCCTATAGGCGCGATTGCCGGGAGTGCCGAATTTTTGGATGCCTTAGATGGTGGATATTGGGAGTTTGGGGATGATTCTATGCCTGAAGTGGGTGTGACGTATTTTGCAGGGACTTTTGTCCGGCATCCTTTGGCGCTCGCCAGTGCCAAAGCGTCCTTGGAATTTTTCAAAAAAGACAATGGTAACCTACAGAAGGATCTCGAACAGAAGACCAACCGAATCGCCGATTCACTGGATAAATTCTTTAAGGAGCATAACCTGCCTTTTTACATTGCACATTTTGGATCCCTTTGGAAGCTGAAATACAAGCAGGAATTGCCATATACAGACCTTATTTTTATTCTCCTGAGGGAGAAAGGCATTCATATCTATGATGGATTTCCTTGCTATCTGACCACCGAGATTACGGAAGCAGATGTGGACAGAGTCATCGATTCCTTCAAGCAATCCATTGGAGAGCTCCTGGATGTAGGGTTTTTTGGTGGTATTCCCAAGAAAACGAATGGGTCAGGTCATGAAAAGAAACATGTTGTTTCTTGGGCCAGTCCGCCTGTTCCAGGGGCCAAATTGGGGAAAGATCAGCAAGGAAATCCAGCTTGGTTCCTTGTAGATGAGAAGAACCCAGGCAAATACTTAAAAATCAATATTGAAAACTAATTTTCGGGATAATATGGAAAATGATATTTTTTTAGAGCCAGTGGATTTTAATCCTTTTCCTGAAAAAGAGATTGAGAAAATCGTGGGAATGGTGGATGCCCAAAAAGAGATGTGGTTGTCGGCGGTTGTGGATGGTGTGGAATCAAATTTGTCCTATAATGAATCCATCTCCCTTGACCTCAAGGGAGATTTGGATATCCCTGTTTTGCAGGCATCTTTTGACGAGCTCGTCAGACGGCATGAGTCCTTGAGAATGACTTTTAGTGGGGATGGGAAAACCAGTATCATTTATGATTTTGTTTCCCCAGATTTTCTTTTTGAAGATTTATCGCAGTTGCCAAAGGTGGATAAAGATCTCCGCTTGGAGCATTATTTGGACAAAGCAGTGACGACTCCATTTGACTTGAAAGAGGGGCCGTTGTTGAGGATTGACCTGCTCAAGTTGGAAGGTCAGCACCATTTTATGTTGATTACGGCCCATCATTTGGTCTGCGATGGATGGTCCATAGGGGTGATTGTGTTGGAGTTGAGTACGATTTACTCTCAGCTTGTGCAGGGTTTGGAGCCAGTTTTGGCACCTGCAGATTCCTACAGCGAATATGCCGAAACCATGCTCGAGTACAAGGGTAGCGAGGAATTCAATCAAACCGAAGGGTATTGGATTGAATTGTTCAAAGGAAAAGTTCCGGGTATTGAAATACCAATCGACTTTCCCAGGCCTGAAGTCAGAACCCTGAATGGGCATAGACTTGATTTTGAACTTCCTCTCGGTTTGGTAACCGCATGTAGGAAAACTGGGGTGATGGCTAAAACAAGTTTGGTGAACACCCTACTGTGCGGGTTCGAAATCTTTTTACATAAATTGACTGGTCAAAGGCAAATGGTTCTCGGACTCCCTGTGGCAGGGCAGTCTATTTCGGGAAATTTTTCTTTGGTGGGCCATGCGGTGCATCTTCTTGCCATTCCCAGCGAGATCAATCCTGGATTGTCATTTTTGGATTACCTGAAAAAAAGAAAAACGGAACTGCTTGACAATTATGACCATGCCAAATATTCATCTGGAAATTTATTTCCCCATCTAAATATCCCGCGGGACATCTCCAAAATATTACTCATCCCGGTGGTTTTCAATATCGACATGGGAATGGATCAGGGTGTCGCTTTCCATGGGTTAAACCATACTTTGATCACAAATCCAAGGAAATACGAATATTTTGAGATTTTCCTCAACATCACTGAAATAAAAGGAAGATTGATTCTGGAGTGGACCTACAATTCCGATCTCTTTAAGCCTTCAACCATTGAGGAAATGATGCGGGATTACCAAGACATCCTTAGCCTCTTGACCGATACTCCAGAAACCTTGATCAAAGAAGTTGATTTGGTCCAGAATGAATTCCTAAAGAGAATCCAGCCATGGAATGAGACTTATTTGGAGTATCCCAAGGATAAAATTTTCACGGATTACATCTCTGAACAATCCAAAAGGCAAGCAATTAAAATCGCAGTGAGGAGCATGGGCAGTGAAATCTCCTACCGAGAATTGGAAGAGAAATCAAATCAAGTGTCCCATTATCTTGTCGCGATGGGAATAAAAAAGGGGGATGTTGTCGGGATTTGTGTGGATAGGAGTGTGGAGTTACTCATTTCCCTATTGGGGATCATCAAATCAGGGGCGGCTTACCTTCCCTTGGATCCTGTTTACCCAAAGGACAGGATTGAATTTATGGTGGAGGACGCCTCCTGTAAATATTTTTTGGTTTCGGAAAGGTTGAAAGACCAATACCAAACCAACTCCCCAATGATCGTTTTGGAGGAAATGATGACTTCGATGTCGGGATTACCTGGGTTTGCGAGCGGCATTGATATAAAAGGACAGGATTTGGCCTACGTCATCTACACTTCGGGATCCACCGGACAACCCAAAGGTGTGCAGGTAAGCCATCAAAATTTGATCAATTTCCTGCTCAGCATGCAGATTGCTCCGGGAATCAGTCAGGAGGATCAATTGCTGGCGGTGACCACCGTTTCCTTTGACATTGCGGGATTGGAATTGTTTCTACCCCTCATCTCAGGGGCCAAAGTGGTTCTGGCGGATGCGGAAACCTCCAAAGATGGGAGGGGATTGGTTGAGTTGATAGAAAGGGAAAGAATTACGATGATGCAGGCAACCCCAGCCACTTGGCGAATGATGTTGCATTCCTCATGGAAAAAGCATCTTCCGATCAAAGTACTTTGTGGCGGAGAGGCGTTGCCACAAGATTTGGCACTAGAACTTTTTCAAAATGCCGATTCTCTTTGGAACGTTTACGGACCTACAGAGACGACGATCTGGTCATTGGTCAAAGAAATAAAAGATCCAAACGGGCCGATCACGATTGGTAGGCCAATCCACAATACCCAAGTGTATGTGGTCGATAAATATGGTCATTTATTACCCGCAGGAAATGTCGGGGAGATCTGGATCGGGGGAGACGGTGTCAGCAAAGGGTATCTCAATAGGCCATTGCTCACCAAGGAGAAATTTGTGCCCAATGATTTTGAACCTTCCAAAAGTGAATATTTATACAGAACAGGGGATTTGGGAAAATTCCAGCCCAATGGGGAATTGGTTTGTTTGGGAAGGGTGGATCACCAAGTGAAAATAAGGGGTTATAGAATAGAGCTGGGTGAAATCGAAAACAAAATCAATCAGTTCCCAGAGATCGAAGGGGCTATTGTAATTGCTAGGGAAGATAATCCCGGAGACAAAAGATTGGCCGCTTATGTAGTCCTTAAAGAGGATGAAAGTCTCTTCATGATGGATCAAAATAACCTGTCAGATACAGCAGTCATGACAAGGGAGGAACCTGTGCTGACCAAAGAGAAGATTTTGGGCTGGAAAGAAACACTCAAAACGAGATTGCCCAATTACATGATTCCAAACGATTGGGTCGCCCTTTGGGAATTTCCCATGACGGACAATAATAAAATAGACAGGAACTCCTTGCCAATACCTTTGAGAAATGTCTTTTGGGATGAGGCGGAAGAAAATCTTCCGCAAAACCCCAATCAAATACTAGTCGCCGGCATTTGGAGTAAAGTGTTGGGTGTGTCCGATGTCAGATTATGGGACGATTTCTTTGAATTGGGAGGGCATTCCTTGTTGGCGGTAAGGGTAATGGCGGAGTTGGCGGAGGAGACCGGTCTCAACTTGCCGCTGAATACATTGATCATCAATTCAACACTTGAAAATTTCGCGGCCGTTTTGGATCGCCAAGACCAAAAAGACCAAGACTGGAGCAGCTTGGTGCCTATCAAAAAATCCGGAAAGAAAGCTCCGATTTACTTGATTCACGGAGCAGGCTCGCATGTTTCGCCATTCTTCAACCTTGCAAAAAATCTGGATGAGGATCAGCCTGTCTATGGGCTTCAGGCAAAGGGATTGAATGGAATAGACGAACCCTTACAATCCATAAAGGAAATGGCGGCACATTATATCCAGGAAATCGTCACACACAATCCCCATGGACCCTATCATATCGGAGGTCAATCTTTTGGTGCATACGTTGCATTCGAGATGGCGCGGCAAATGAAAGCGTCAGGGCTTGATATCCAAAAAGTGATATTGTTTGATGTCTCCGCTTATCAGGAGGATTTCGAGGAATTATCCTCCTGGGAAAGAATGAAAAAGGAGGTTGGTTACGAATTCCAAAAAAGATACATGGATATAGAATTGTTGGTAAAATCTCCCAGCACATTGAGAAGGTTGAAAACCAGTTCATTGGAACGAAAAACGAGAGCCTTGAAGCGGTTTTTGGGAATTGATGCAATGGATGGCGAAGGGAAATTATTTCACGTAATTGAAAAAATCAGGAGAATCAATCATAAGGCCATGGATGATTATGAATTGGCTCCATACAATGGCGATATCATCCTGTTCAAGGCCAAAATCAAAACATTTTATGATACGGACATGGAATACTACGGATGGAAACCTTATGTGAAAGAGGTCCATACAGTGGAGATGGAAGGAGACCACAATTCAATGTTCGAAGATCCGGAATTGGTGAAAATCCTCGGACGAAAACTACAGGAAGTTCTGGATAAAGACATTGAAATGAATATTTCATAGTGAATAATTCCTTGAAAATATTCGGCTTGATTTTCTTTAAAAAAATAATGTGTGGTGTAAAAAACGATAAAACCACTGTCCAATCATGTGTGTTTTGGATAAAATCTGATCTCAGCTTACCCAGCAAATGAAATCATTAATGTCTACATAATTAGCTAATGAAACCTATAAAACCACAATTTGAAAGCATCGCATACGACCCTTTTGAAACTCCTGGTATTGAGAAAATAGTTGGATTGCTGGATTCCCAAAAAGAAATTTGGGTATCGTGTAAATTGGGAGGTGAGGAGGCCAATCTATCCAACAACTTGTCGATTTCCCTCAAGTTTACTGGAGACCTGAATCCAGATCTGCTTTTTTCTGCTCTGGAGGCTGTTGTAAACAGGCACGAAGCCCTTAGGATGACATTCAGTCCTGATGGGAAAAACTGTATCATTCAGAAACATGTTCTTCCAACATATAAATTTCTGGAAATCCAAGATTTTTCCCCTCATCATAAAAGTCAGGCTTTCCAGGATGTATTGGATGCTGAAGTCACGTTGCCATTTGATTTGGTCAACGGTCCACTCATTCGGTTTTCGTTGTTGAAGTTGGAAAACAATGTGCACGTGTTGTTGATCACTGGCCATCACATCATTGTGGATGGCTGGTCCTTGGATTTGATTTCCGAAGAGCTTTGTGAAATTTACTCCAGACTCCTGGAAAAAAACCCTGATAATCTCCCCAAAGCGGATTCCTTCAGCGAATACTCTTCTGAAATGACCGCCTTTAAAGAGAGTCAGGAATATCGTGACACGGAGCAATATTGGTTGGAACAGTTTAAAGGGAATAATTTTTACCTGGAATTGCCGGTCGATAACATTCGTCCTGAATTCAGGACTTACAACAGTTCGAGGCTGGATTTGGAGATTGATGCGGAATTGCTGGACGCGCTTAGGAAGTTGTCCGCTTTGGCCAAAACCAGCTTGGTCAATACCTTGATGGGAGTATTCGAAATTTATTTCCATAAACTTACCGGGCAAAGCCAGTTGTCCCTGGGAATCCCTGTATCTGGGCAGGCTGTTTCCGGCAATTTCTCACTTGTCGGGCATTGTGTCCATCTGCTTCCGGTACCGAGCAAAATCAATCCGAATTTGAGCTTTTTGTCTTATTTGAAGCAAAGGAAAACTGAGCTTTTGGATAACTATGATCACTCCCAATACACTTTCAGCAATTTATTGCAGCAGCTCAAAATCCAGAGAGACAATTCCAAAATTCCATTGGTTCCCTTTATCATCAATTTTGAGTCAGCCAAAAACCGCCATTACAAGTTCAGTGGTTGCAAGGTCGAGTCCGTCTTCAATGCCAAGAAGTTTGAAACCTTCGAGAATGCACTTTACATCACGGAATATCACCAAAGCCTTCTGATTGATTGGCAATACAACACCAATTTATACGAAGCGGATAGCATTCAAAAAATGCTGAAGGAATTCAGGATGCTTCTAAAACAAGTGACAGAAAATCCAGAAACCATTATTTCCCAAATTGGTTTGGTTAAAAATGAGTTTTTGAGGCGAATCCAGCCTTGGAACGAAACCTTTCTGGACTATCCAAAAGATAAAATTTTCACTAAACTGATCAGTGAGCAGGCACAAAAATCTCCCGATAAAATAGCCATCACATTTAGGGATGAGGAGATTTCCTATTTGGATTTGGATAGCAAATCAAATCAGCTGGCACACATTCTTCTCCAAAAGGGCGTAACCAAGGGAGATATTGTAGGGCTGTGTGTGGACAGGTCCATTGAAATGGTCATTTCCCTATTGGGGATTGTCAAATCTGGGGCAGTCTATCTTCCGCTTGACCCAATTTATCCCAAGGACAGGATAGAGATGATGGTGGAGGACGCAGCATGCCGCTTTTTCTTGATTTCACGATCATTGGAAAATCGATACAGGAGCAATTCCCCTATACTGATTTTAGAGGAATTAATAGAAACCTTGATGGCTTATCCAGATACGGAACCTCAAGTAACCATTTCCGGAAATGATCTGGTCTATGTGATTTATACCTCAGGTTCCACTGGCAAGCCAAAGGGGGTAAAGATAGAGCACCACAACCTTTTGAATTTTTTATTGAGCATGCAACTCAGCCCCGGTATCAGTGCCGATGACAAGTTGTTGGCCGTCACGACGATTTCCTTTGACATTGCTGGGCTCGAATTGTTTTTGCCGTTGATTGCGGGAGCAGCGCTTTTGATTGCGGACAGCAACCAGGCAAAAGATGGGAGGATTTTGGTCGAGATAATTGAAAAAAAGAAGATAACAATCATGCAGGCGACACCTGCCACATGGAGAATGATGGTCAATACCTCCAGGTCAAAACTCTTTCGGCTCAAAGTCCTTTGTGGTGGAGAGGCGCTTTCCCAAGACCTAGCCCTTTCTCTGATGGAAACATCTTCCGAATTGTGGAATGTATACGGACCAACAGAAACTACCATATGGTCCTTGATAAAAAAAATCAAAGATCCTTTTCAATCCATCACCATAGGTCATCCGATTCACAATACGCAAGTCTATATCGTTGGTGAAAATGGAAATCTCCTTTCCCCTGGCGAAATCGGGGAGATTTGGATTGGGGGCGATGGGGTAAGCCAAGGATATCTTCATCGCCCTGAATTGACACAAGAGAAGTTTGTCAAAAATATCTTTGAGCCAGAAAAAGGAGTATTGCTTTACCGAACCGGAGATTTGGGGAAATTTCTTCCAAATGGAGAATTGGTCTGTTTGGGGAGGATGGACAATCAGGTGAAGATTCGTGGTTTCAGAATTGAACTTGGGGAGATCGAAAACCAGCTTGGTCAAATCCCTGAAATAAGGGAGGCTGTGGTTGTCGCAAGGGAAGACAAGCCAGGAGACAAAAAACTTATTGCCTATGTGATAGAAGAAAATTCAGAGACACCTTTTTTAAAACCGGAACTTGATTCACCTGGGGAAATAGGCAAGCAGGATGACAATGGAAAATTGACCTTGGCTCCTGAGAAAATTGCCGTGTGGAAAAACATATTAAGAGCAACGCTTCCAGAGTATATGGTTCCTGTGGACTGGGTGTCCATGCGGGAATTCCCCAAAACCGCCAACAATAAAATTGACCGAAAAGCATTGCCCAAGCCTTTTATCAGTCAGGTTATGTTGAATTCCGGAAAAGAACAGGTCAAATATCAAAGTAATAACCAAAAATTATTGGCTGGGATTTGGTCAAAGGTACTCAGTGTGCCAGCTATCGGCTTGAACGACGACTTTTTCGAACTCGGTGGACATTCCTTGATTGCCGTGGAGGTGATGTCTGCTTTGGAAAAGGAAACCGGATTGAACCTGCCTTTGGATACCTTATTTAAATTCCCAACAATAGCTTCTTTTTCGGAGCGATTGGACAATTTGGACAAGGCAGAGGTGAGCTGGGAATGTTTGGTTCCTATCAAACCCACAGGAAGTAAAACTCCGATTTATCTGATCCATGGTGCTGGAGCCAATGTCTCTTCATTTTATGGGCTTTCAAAGAACCTAGATGCCGATCAACCAGTTTTCGGGATTCAATCAAAAGGTCTAGATGGAATTGAGGAACCCCTTCATACCATCAAAGAAATGGCGACACATTATATCCATCAGATAATAGCACACAATCCAACAGGACCTTATTTTATTGGAGGCCAATCCTTTGGGGCCTATGTGGCATTTGAAATGGGGAAACAAATGAAAGAAATGGGTCTTGATATCCAAAAAGTAATTCTGTTTGATGTATTCGCATACCAAGGCGAAAAGGAATTGACCGGCTGGGAAAAATTCAAAAGGGGAGTGGCTTTTGAGGTCAAAAAAAGATATGTAGACATGGAATTATTGGTTCATTCCCCAGCGACTTTCAAGAATATCAAGTCACATTCCTTCGAAAGAAAGAAAAGGGGCTTGAAAAAATTATTCCATTTAGAGTCTTTTGAAGAGGAATCTAGACTTTTTCATACCATAGAAAAAATCAGAAAGATAAATCATACTGCGATGGATGAATATGTGCTTTCTCCGTACCACGGAGAAATAGTATTGTTCAAGGCCAAAATCAAGACCTTTTATCAAAAGGACATGGTATTTTATGGGTGGAGGCCTTATGCAGACAAAGTATTGACACTTGAAATAGAAGGTGATCACAATTCCATGTTTGAAGATGCTGAATTGGTAAAGGAGCTTGCTCAAAAACTCCAGGGAGTCCTGGACAAATGAACTTCCGGATGAAAGCAGAACTGTATTGTAAATGGAAAACCCCAGAACCAATTTGGGAAAAAGGGCCCTCCTTTGACCTGGACAATGGGGTGCATGTATGGCGAATTGGTTTGGACGAGGGTTTTGATTATGCCAAGGGATATAGTTTTCTTTTGGAAAGAGAAGATGTTTTTAAAATCGGCAGATTTTATAATTTGGCGGAT
>NZ_JAUSPP010000010.1:0-12808 GCF_030656585.1 Rhodonellum sp. | reverse complement strand
CTCCGGGTACCCCTACGGAGCTAACTCATTTTCTTAACGCACTTCGAATCCTGACAAAAACCGTAGAAATATAGGCCATCGTTTCATCCACGTGAAGTTCAGCTGGAGGTGATCGTATACTTAATACTCCGTAATCTATGTGCTAAAAATCATTCCTATGGTAAAACCTCTCCTACAATGAACAAAACGTTTATAGCCTTATCCACACTCCTAAAGAAACCTAATTTGCTTTGCTTCCTATGCCATCCGGAGGTCATCTTCAAAATTTTTAGGGCTAGAAACTACGGATAAAACCGTAGTTATACATTTGCTTGCCGAGAGAAATAGTAGATTGCCTGCGGCGTAGATTTTGTTTTTAGAGTTGAATTCAGAAGGTTTATCGCCAAAGCTAGTGGCGATGATCCGTGGTTATTTTTTTCTTTGTCACTTTTTGCTTGATCATCCACGATAGCCATCGGGATAACCAAAAAATCAAGGCTGATATTTCTTCTTCAAATTGGGACGGGATTGCTCCAATACAATAATTTACTTTCAATTTGATTTTTGTCCGGCTTCTACGCGCTAAAAATGAGTGGATCTTCTCCGGGTACCCCTACGGAGCTAACTCATTTTCTTAACGCACTTCGAATCCTGACAAAAACCGTAGAAATATAGGCCATCGTTTCATCCACGTGAAGTTCAGCTGGAGGTGATTGTATACTTATTACTCCGTAGTTTATACGCTAAAAATCATTCCTATGGTAAAACATCTCCTACAATGAACAAAACGTTTATAGCCTTATCCACACTCATAAAGAAACCTAATTTGCTTTGCTCCCTATGCCATCCGGCGAAGCTAGTCTACGCCTAAGCAAATCCTCCTGCCGGAGGCAAAAAACAATCAAGAGGCAATCTACGCGAAGTATCTACCCCGAATCTACTCTACCAATTCCGGATGCTCCTTTTCCAAGCGCTCGTAGATTTTCTTTACGTCTTGGGCTTTTTCTTTTTGGAGGACGAGGATGGCGTCTGATGTTTGGATCAGGAGGGTGTCTTGGAGTCCGAGGAATTCCGTGTGGATCTTGGTGCCGATCACCATGTTCCCAAATTCATCGGGCTCTTGTCCCTGCTTGATGAGATAGTCGTAGATGGATTCGAAAGAACCCATGTCTGACCAATGGAAATTGGAGGGAACCACTTTGATTTTCTTGGTCTTTTCCATCACGGCATAATCCACGGAAATGGATGGAATCTGCATGGATTGATCGAAATCCAAAAAGCCTTCTTTTCGGGAATCAAATGCCGCTTTGGAATTTTGATAAAGAAGGGGTTCAAAGGATTTCAGTTCGGCTAGGAATGTTCCGGCCTGAAAACAAAACATTCCTGAATTCCAGAGGAAATTGCCTTTGGCGAGGAATTTTTCGGCTGTATCCAAATTTGGCTTTTCCCGGAAACCCTTTACTTCTTCTCCATCTGCCTCGATGTAGCCAAAACCTGTTTCGGGTTTGGTGGGCTGCAACCCAAAGGTGACGACAAAACCTTCTTTGGCCAATGCGATGGCCCTTTGGACATTGACACCGTATTGGTCCACTCCCTCGATCAAATGATCGGAAGGCGTCACGAACAAGACGTCATTTGGATCGCATTCGAAAGCCGCAAAGGCGATTGCTGCTGCCGTATTCCTGGGACAGGCTTCGATGATTTCCGAGTAATGGGTTTCACCAATCTCACGCAAATCTTTGCGGGACAATTCATAGTTGTCCTTACTGCCGACCACCACAATGGCATCCGAAAAAGATTTGTTGCGCAAAACTGTTTTCTGAAAAAGCGTTTGTCCTTCAAAAATGGGAAGGTACTGCTTGGGTCTGCTTTTCCTTGAAAGTGGCCATAGCCTGGAGCCGACACCGCCGGAAAGAATTACGTTGATGATTTTCAAATTAAAGTGTTTTATGGTAAAAGTAGAAGGGGAAATGTAAAGGGTAGAGAATGGGTAGAAGCCTGCGGCATAGATTGCGCTACGCGCGTAGATTTCGTGTATTTTAAGCTTTTATGATTTGATTTGGTTTGGCAGATTTCTAAGGGGAAGCCCATTTAACCAGTTTTATGCCATCTCAATTCTTTTCCGGCCTGAAATTGCTTCATAATCAGTCGTTTGTTTCCTTTTTTGGACTTTACCCTATTGGACTATAAATGACTATCTAAATAATTTGATTTTTCAGTCGCTACAGCCCTAGTTGGAAGCCTATTGCATATTACGGGTTGAAGCCAGATTAAAATCTGGTATCGAATGCTTCTTCAAAAAACGGTCCATTCGGATTTTCACAGCTTCGCCCTTTCGGTCCCATTTAGAGGGCCTTCAGCAAGTGGGATTTCCGGATCAACAAGGGAAGGTAACCCCTTAAAGATTTTGTTGATGGATCAAAATTAATCCAAATGGCTTTTTTTGACGCACCAAACAACCAGAATATTCTGGGTTTAGGGAAAGATCTCCACAATCAATCGCGCTCAAAGATAACAGCTGCGTATTTTATTTACCCACTCCAGATCCTATTTTTTGAATAATTAAAGAATCGATCAGGAATTCAACAGGTGGGATTAAGCGTGTTGCACTCGAAATGATCGATTGTTTCCGCCCTCCTTCCGCTGGAAACTGACGTCCCGCGGAGATTTCAAGCCCTGTCAAGCATGCCCCAATACCAAGCTGAAATTGATTCATGATCCGTATTTGTTTGCTGTATTCGACTTTCCCCCTATCGGTACCAGGCCGAGTGCTCCAGATAGGCTGATTTTCTTGCTGGTTCAAGCCCATTAGAAAATGGAGTGCATATTTCGGGCAATAATTTCTTCAATCAATCTTTTTTTTCAAGACCTCCCAAAGCGAAGCAAAGGTGGTGCTGTCGTGAATCACGAGAATATGGGTGTGGACAAATTTTTCAATAAGGCAGCATTCATTCTCCCCATTATGCCCCAGGATTTGGTTGGACCCCCAGTTTTTTGTTTTTGAAAAGGTCTCGGCTCCCATTGCTTCCAAAGTGAAAGCACTTTGGACATCTGAATGATACTCCCTACCAAATTCATATTTTTTGTGCCAGACGGCCAGTGGTTTTTCGTCATACCACAATTTATATACCGTAGTGGGTCGATTGTCCACTTTTTTGACATACCTATTGATTTTCAGAGGCAAACCCAATACCTTAACTTTCGCCGAAAGTTTGAGGTGCATCTTCTGGTCTTCCTTCCAGAAAGCATTGCCAAGCGAAAGTGCGCCTTTGTAAGGGAAACACGCATTCTCCGGCACGCCAATAAGCTTATAATTTAGTTCGGCAAACAGGGGGACAGGATAGAAAAAATCAGAGATATGGCTGTATTCGTAATCAATCATCCAACCATCTTTCATCAGACTTTTGGATTTTTTACCATTCAGAATTAAGCGAAGCATATTGATAAAACTCATAAGTATAAATAAAAATTAGTCAAAAGAAAGCAGGGGTTTAAGCCTGCAAGAAGTATAAAATTTAAGGCAAGCCTGATGTCCGACCAATGGGTAAAAATTATCCCATCATGGTGTAGCCGTTGATAAAAGAACTTAAATAGTTTTTTTTGGGAAAAAGCTTTTTTGGGCATTATCAACAGGAAAAATGCTGATAATGCGTCAAATATACCTCTTTAAATTTTATACAATACTGCTTTTTCATAAAAAAAGCCCTCTCCAGATAGAGAGGGCTTTGGGGAATTTTCAATGCCTTGATGTGGAGGAATTTACACCAAATCAAAAGGATCAAGACAATTTACTTCTTTTTAATGCACGCTTCCACCAAGGGAGTTGGACTTCATCATGGTAGCCATAAGATCCACCATAGCCGTAACCGTATCCATAACCATACCCATAACCCCGATCGATATGAACGTCATTTAAGATGCCATACATTTTGGAAACGCCTCCTTTTTCAACCAGGTTGTTCAGGATTTGCAAATTGGCTTTTTGGGAATAGCCCTGACGGAAAACGAAGAAATTCACATCCGAATAGGCAAAAAGTTCTTTGGTTTCCGAGACCAAGCCCACGGGTGGACAATCCAATATGACCACATCGTAATGCTCCTTTATCTCTTTCATGATTACAGCGAATTTGTCCTGAAGCAAAAGCTCTGCGGGATTTGGTGGAATCGGACCGGAAAGGATGATGTCCAGGTTGTCATACCCTGATGGTTTGACCACTTGTTGCCAAGGCATATCCGTGCTCAGGCAGGTACTCATCCCCTTGTCATTGACGGTATTGAAGTCCTGTGCAATTTTGGGTTTTCTCAAATCCAATCCGATCAAAAGGGTCTTCTTTCCCATCAGGGAATAGACAGATGCCATGTTGATGGAGATAAATGTTTTTCCTTCACCCGAAATGGTAGAGGTAAACAAAAGCGTCAGTTGTTTTTTGGGACTCAAATAAGACATGTCTGCCCTGAGATTCCGGAAAGCCTCGGTGACCGAAGACCTTGGATTGTTCAAGACCGGTTTGGGATCTTCGGCATTGTTTCTCCCGATCATTCCAATCAGGGGAACCTTGATCTGATTTTCCAAATCTTTGGGATCCTCGATCTTGGTGTTGAGGAAATCCTTGATCGTAATAAAGCCTATCGGCAGGACCATCCCCAAGATCAAACCGATCAAGAGGTTCAGTGTTCTTTTGGGGGCAACAGGTACTGACCCCGCTTTGGCAAAATCCAACACGGAATTTTTAGGCATATTGGAGGCCTTGGTGATTTCGGCCTCTGCCCGCTTTTGAAGCAGGTAGATGTAAATATTTTCATTGATGGCGAACTGCCTTTGGATGCCCAACAACTTTCTTTCCGTTTCCGGCAAAGCATTGATTTCCTTTTCGATGATCGCTACCCTTCTTTTCAAATCTACGAGCAAATTGTTGGTGTTTTGGATTGCAGAACTGACATTTTCCTGCAGCGCCTTTTTCGTATTCTGGATCTTGCTTCTCACCTCCCGCACCACCGGGGTTTGATCTGAAAAATTGGCCGTCAAACGCACCCTCTCTGCCTGCAATTCACTGAGATTCGCCACCAGTGCATTGAGCAAAGGATCCGTAACTCCGGTGAGAGAAGGTGCGATCAATCCGTCCAATTGATCGTTTTTGAGGTAAGCAAGGAGTGTATTGTAGTATTTGAGGGAGATTTCGGATTGGGATTTTTCCTTTTCCAGTTCCTGCAACCTGTCGAAGACTTGCGAACCTTCCTCACTCAGGTTGAAAATCCGGTTTTCTGAACGGTAGGTTTGAAGCCTGTTTTCGAAAAAGGTGAGTGAATCCGTGATCCCGGACAGTTGCTGCTCTATAAATCGGATGGTACTCTCAGAAGACCGGTTTTTTTCTTTCAATTCCCTTTCCAGGTAAACGTCCATCAATTTGTTGATGTAATCTTCTCCCAATCTTCTGATGGGCGTCTCCAAAGTCAAGGTAAGGATGGAAGCCTGTTTGTTGATCGGGGTAATGTTGATCTGGTTCTTGAAAGACAGTGCCAGCGAGGGGACATCCCGAAGGGTGAAAAAGATTTCCTCGCCTGTCAAGGCAGACGTATTGTTGACCGTAAATTTAAAATTTTCTCCCTGAATGGGTTCTCCAAAGGTATACACTCCTTTGTTCAGCGAATTTTGGGTCAATTGCGTTTTGTAAAAAGGATCCGCAGGATTGAACACTTGAAATTCCTCATCTGCAATGTCCAGTTCAAATTTATTGTCCCCTATCGCTGTCAGTTTGAGCATTCCCCCCACCAATTGGGGATGGTTCCAATCCACGCTGACGTATACGGGTACATTTCCGTAGATCTGGGTGGTTCTTAAAAAACCCTCCTTAAAATAAGACACATTCAGTGTCAATTCATTGATGGCTTCCACCGCAAGGGTGTAGGATTTGAGTATCCCGATTTCGTTGTCGATGTTATTTTTCCCCTGCAAAAGTCCCGAAGATTCAAAAAGGTCCGTTCCCAAGGCAGGCTTATCATCTGCCACCACCACAGTGGCTTCCACTTGGTAGATGGGCGTGGTATACCGGGTGATAAAGAATGCAGCCAAAACCCCAATCAGCATGCAGCCCAGGATCAGGGGCCAAAACTTGAGATAATTGAATAAGAGCACTTTTAAATCAATCTCGTCTTCATTTTCGGGACGAAAAGGAGCGGGATTGGGATTTTGATTGGG
This sequence comes from Rhodonellum sp., assembly GCF_030656585.1. Classification (NCBI taxonomy): domain Bacteria; kingdom Pseudomonadati; phylum Bacteroidota; class Cytophagia; order Cytophagales; family Cytophagaceae; genus Rhodonellum; species Rhodonellum sp. The sequence goes on along the minus strand of NZ_JAUSPP010000010.1, from coordinate 6,633 downwards.
GGTATTCATATTTTTTTAACGGGTAATGATATTTAAGACCAAAGCAACTGCGGTAATGGAAGATATGATCAAGGTCAGAGATTGGGCAGCATTTTCACCTGCGCCAACTTCCCTTACCTTCATCGGTTCGGCATAAATCTGATCATTGGGTTGGATAAAGTAAAAAGGAGAACTGATAATGGTTCTATCGTTTAGGTTGAGTCTGTGAACCTTGGTTCCCTCCGGATATTGCCTGATCAACAGGATTTTATCCCTTTGAGCAATGTTGGTCAAATCACCGGCTTGCGCGATGGCTTCAAAAATGGTCATTCTATCCTGGAGAACCACATATTTTCCCGGTCTTCGAAATTCTCCCAAGGTGGAAAATCTAATGCCTCCAAGCTTGACCTTCACATACAATTCAGAGGTTACATACACTCTTAATTTTTCTTCAATTTGAATTCTGGTTTCATCAATGGTCATGTTCATCACGTTGACCGATCCGGTGATCGGGAGCCGAATGTCCCCATTCTTGTCTACTGTGTAACCCGTCATATAATATACATCACCCCCGCCTTGAGCTGCCATTTGCATCCCCCCTGCAGCACCGCCAGAAGGTGCATTGAATCCGTTTTTGACCATGTCCTCGGCAGTTTGGACATTCACATCGATGATGTCATTGTACTGGAGTCTGTATTCCGGGAGATCATAAGTGATCATTTGACCGTCCTCAATTACTTCGTTGTCCTCCAAATTTTGAAGGTAGATGATTCTTTTGTTGGAAACGCAGGAAGAAAAAGAGAAGATAAATAAGGCCAAAGCCAGAAAAGGGAATACTTTTCTCATGTTGAATTGAAATAAATGCAAATGAAGGGTAAATACGAAAACGCAAAATTAGGAAAATATTTTTATTTAAAATAGGTTTTTTTTGGGAAGGATGGCAGGAGCTCCAATAGGTCTGGAGGAGTTAGGAAACCCGAACCCAGATAGCAACAGCAAAGAAAGCGCCTCTTTCTCCATTCTAAGGAAAAAAAAATCCCATTGTTGAATGTTAATGGTCACCAGAATACAGGATTTAAATTTGAACATCCTTTCGAAACATGAAAATATAAACATTTGCTGTCAATCTCAACTTCCTTTTCCTTAATAGAAATCCATAGTTGAAAGCAGGTTTCGGGAATTGGCCAATAGTGGAATTGTAAGCTATCACAAACAGGGTAAAAAAGAGGTGGGGTAAAAAATTGCCATTTAAAATTTCCCACCATGAATTGCACGCGTTAAAAAATTGTCTGAAAAGTTACTTAATCACCCAATTCAAAAGTACACAATGGCCTTGTTATAAAAAATACCCTAAACAGGGTATTTTTTGACCAATTAGAAGATAATATTGCTGGTCATATTGAAATAAATGGAGATTGATATGATTATTCCAATACAAATTGGGGAAAAGTGTTTGGACATATTTTGAAAAAGTCTTCGCAGCAAAAGTCAAAAACAGGCTGTTATCTACCCTAAATACCGGGAATTTGAAGGTTATCTTTTGGATAGGTTTTACCACTCATTCTTAAAAATGGTTTTGAAATTTGGGACTTAGGAAAAAATTATCCCGATCGGGCCAAAAAAAATCATCCAAGATTGGATGATTTTTTGCCCTATGCATTCCATGAGATCTTACTAGAGAATTGATCCAATGGAATTTTTTTATTACCTGATCAGGATGAATACACCTGCCCTTTCGATGGTCTCATTGGTCCGTGTCGTAAAGATCGCTTTATAGACATAATTGCCATTCGGGGTATTCTGCCCGTTCAACTTTCCATCCCAACCTTGATCTTCCAAATTGTCTGTTTCATAGATCAAATCTCCCCAAGTGTTGAAGATGTATAACTTCATGGTGACTATTCCCCTAAACTTGGGTTTGAAGAACTTGTTATTCAAACCATCCGGGGTAAAGGCATTCGGGATTTTAATCAAATAATCGTTGAAGATTTCCAATACCCTTTCGATGACAGATGTACAGCCAAACTGGTCGATGGTGGTCAATCGAATGGTGTATCTTCCAGGCGCATCATAAAAATGAGTTGGGTTTTGTAATGTGCTTGACGTTCCATCCCCGAAATCCCAATTCCATACGATGACATTTCCTTGGGATATGTCCTTGAAGTTGATTTCATCGTCTAACTGCAAATCATAGTCGGTCATCACTTGCCCATCGACCAGGATTTCGTATTGAAAATCTGCAATCAGCTGGATATCGGAAATGATGACTGCTATTCTGTCCATAGGGGTCCAGCAGTTGCTTCCTTTGAAGCTGCTCTGTACCGTATAGCTTCCCGTCCCGGAAACGGTTGCCAAGTCTTCCAATCTTAACCTGTTGCCATTTGGACTCGTCACGATATAGTCAAATACATTTGGATTGAATCCTTCGATAAATTGTGTCAGGTTCACGGTTTGGTTTGGATCACAGACAATGGAAGGATTGGATACCCTGAGGGTTGGAATCGGCCGTACGGTAACATTTACCTCCTTAACTTCAGGAGGGCAGTTGCCAGCTTCTGCCACCATAATATAATAGGTGTAAGGTGCCGGTCTGCTCGGGAGACCTGACATTCTTATTTCCCCATCTGTTGCGATTTGATAGGTTGCCCCAAACTGGTCAGGAGTGCCTACCTCGCTTACCTGACGGGTCATTTCCTTGTCATAAAACCAATCGAAAGTAATCGCTCCATCGGCGGGAACGAGACTTGGACGGATCACCGCAACTTCACCCTCACAGATCAATTGATCATCGGCTAGAATGACTTTTGGCGATTCATCGATCAGGATGGACTGTGCAGGCAAGGTACAACCCAGCGCGTCCGTAATGGTTAGACTGTAAGCCCCTGAACCAAGGTTACTGAAATCCACACTTCCATCGGATGACAAAACGGGTCCGAGAATGACATTTCCGGAGGCATCCAAAAGAGAGATCTGGTATCCCGGCGTTCCTCCATTGATTTGGCCCGTAAGGGTACCATCGGTGGCACCGCAGTTGGCATTGGTTGCCTGGATATTGGAAAGAGACAATTCAGCAGAAGGACCTACAATCACAAATGTTTGCGCCAAATCAGCAATACAGCCTCCTGCATTTTGAGCAGCAATTGTATAATTCCCTGGAGCCAAACCGTTGATCAGGTATCCCGGATAAGATTGGAAAGGACCTCCATTGACACTGTAGGCGACATTGTTTTGACCTGTTCCTTGGGTGATTTGAATCGCACCACCTGTACCGAAGCAGTTTTCATCTGAGGCAATTGCCGTGAATACGGGAGTTGATTCTACCTGAATCAGGACTTCTTTCAAGTCCCCTTCGCAAATATCAGGGCCTGAAACTTTCACCCAAACTTTGTAATCTTTGCCTGTTTGCAAACCGGAAATTGTCAAATCTCCAGCCGCATTGATCTCGAAAAGGATTCCAGAAATTTGTTGCTGATCGGAAAGCTCATTTCCGGCTGTAGGACTGTTCCAATACCAAGTGTAAACTGGATTGGCCGTGGCAGGATTTATTGAAGGTTCAAGGGTAACCGATTCCCCTTCACAAATGATGAATGCATCATCGATCAAGATCTCCGTTGGTCCATCAAGTAATGTAATGTCTCCTGCAAGATCCACCTGACAATCATTTTGATCCCTCAGCTCCACTTCATACACCCCTTCCCCAAGATTGTTGAAGGTGTATTCGGCAGCACTGGTGCTGACCGTTTCCACAACCACTCCATTTTTTATCAGGATCAGGGTATATTCCGGTGTGCCTCCTTTTAGACTTACTTCTATGAATCCATCATTGGTCCCACAAGCACTGTTTTTGGAATCCAACAACTCGATTTCCAAAATCGCAGGATTGGCAAAAGTGAGGGTTTGAGGCAGACTGATACAGCCTTGGCCATTTTTGGCAAGTATGGTGTATGTGCCCGGACCAAAATTCATGGCTTCCAAATCCGTTTGGCTGATGAATGACCCTCCGTCCACACTGTAAGTCAAGTCCAAGGAACCTCCGGAGGTGATTGCTATTTTTCCATTGTCGGCATCAAAACAAGAAATCTCCAATATCCCAAATTCAGGATCCGGGATGGGGACAACCTCAAAACTGATTGGGATTTCCTGTCCGGTACATTCCGCAAAGAAATAATAGGTGTAACTCCCGGCAGGCAAACCCGAAATATCCAAATGAACGGTATTCATTACCTCCCGGATTTCATACGCTACACCATTGATAGCACCGTCTGGCCCGGAAACAATTGGATTGGCTTGATTTGGTCCTTTTGACCAAGTAAATTGGGTACCGGAAGCCCCTTGAACGTTCTGGATCACCGTCAAAGTCATGTCCTCCAAAGCGCAAATGGCCATAGGGACTATTGGTTCAAAGTTAGGTTTCTCCTGCTCCTTGATTTCAAATTCAAAAATCTCTTCGCATCCTTTTTCATCCCTTACAATCAAGTAATAAAGATCAGGGAAAAGATCTTCTGCTCCACTTATCGTTCCCGTAACAACAGTACCTGTGGCAGATCCCTTTCTCCATTCGAAGGTGAAATTTCCCCATCCTCCGGAAATTACGACATTGGAAATGCTTCCATTTGGAAGATCACAGGAAGAAGGGATGAGGATAAAATCGTTATTGATTGAAATCGGCGCTTCAGGAGCTTCAACCAAGATATTTGGGAGGGTCAAAACACATGATGCTTGTCCCCCCAGGTCACGGATATAGACGGTAAAGGTTCCAGATGACAAATTATCAAATAGATTTCCGCTTTGCCAGTTGGCATTGTCTAGACTGAATTCATAAACGCCGCTTCCTCCTGAGAGAGCATCCAGCAGAATGCTGCCATTCGCTTCTCCAAAACAAACCTCATTTGTGACGATGGCCTGAGCCTCGATACCTGGATTAACGATACCTTCGGCAGTGGTCACCAAAGTACAGATTTGTGGATCCGAGAGTTGTAGGTAATAGGTGTAATTTCCATCAAGTAGATTGTATACCGTAAGCTTTCCAGAAACGGGGTCAATTTGATACATCACGCCCGTACCTGTAGGAGCAAAATTGTTCAATATTTCTTGGGTAAGTGTGGCATCCCTGAACCAACGTTTTTGTGGATCCACTCCGCCTGATTGGAAAACAGGGGTGAATTCAATCGGTGTACCTTCGCAGACTTCGGCCTCCATTTTGTCAGCGGTGATCGGAGTCGCTACAATATTGGTCAGTTCAAAATCACCTCCTTCGGTACATCCATTTGCATCCGTGATGGAAATGTCATAAATACCTGGGTTTAAATTTCCGATGACATATCGACCGTTATCCACGGCAAAAGCAAATGCGGACAGAGGCTGACCATTAATTAATATGATATAGGGCGCCTTCCCTCCGGCCACCCTAAATACTACATCCCCATTACTTTCGCCGCAGGTGGGATCCAAGAAAGATATTTCCTCAAATATCAATTCTTCTGGTTGTTTGATTTCCTTGATCTGGACATCAGGGCAAATCGCCCCTATATTTATGGTTTCAATCGTATAGATTCCCGCAGAGAAATCCATAGCTTGAAGAGCGGCCTGCGTCATTTGGGCACCACCATTGACTGTAAACCTCAGGTCAGGACTACCTGCTGACAGCAAAGTGATTTTTCCCGTCTGATCACCAAAACAAAGAATATCTACGACACCAAATTGCGACAAGGGGAATGGATTGACTTTCACCTCGGCTTTGGCAACAATAGGACATATTTGCGCATCCGTTAATTCCAAGTAGAAGGTGAAATCGCCTGCCGCCAAATTGTACACAGACAAGGTTCCAGTTATTGGATCGATTTGGTACATCACACCAGTGCCGGCAAGACTGTAATTGGAGATGATTTCATCCGTAAGATTTTGATCCTTAAACCAACGTTTGGTTGGATTCACCCCGGACTGATTGTCGATAATCGGAACAAAAACCGCTGGACTGCCTTCACAGACTTCATCCTGCGTGTCAGTAGCCGAAATCGGCAATAGATTGGTATTTGCCAAAGTCACGGACTCCATGATTGGACAATCGTTGGCATCCAATATTTTGATTTCATATATGCCCTCGGCAAGGTTTTCTAAGGTGTAGCTATCCCCTACCAGTGTCGGGTTGTAGCTGACGATCGGTTGATTGTTGATCGTGATCGTATATCCTTTGGTTCCTCCTATCAAGCTAAATTCAATGCTTCCATTGTCAGCGCCACAAATTGGATCCACTTTGTTCAATAGTTCAAATTCCAGTAAAGCGGGCTGAGTTATTTCCAGAGTTTGGCTGCTTCCACAATCCGTATCCACGTCCCTGAAGTCGATCACGTAGATACCTGCCGCAAATTCCAGCGCTTCCAGAGCACTTTGGCTCATCGGGGCACCGCCATTGATGCTGTACACGATTTTTGGATCCGCTCCGCTGACCAGCAGGATCTTTCCGGTTTCTTCTCCAAAGCAAAGGATATCTACCTTATCCAAAATCGGATTCGGCACCGCCGTTACCTTTACGTCTGCCCTGGAACTGACCGTACAGATCAAGGGATCCGAAACCTCCAAGTAATAGGTATAGTCCCCGAGGGGTAGGTTGTAAACGGTCAGCTCTCCGGTAGGCTGATCGATTCCGAACATCGA
>NZ_JAUSPP010000009.1:0-39221 GCF_030656585.1 Rhodonellum sp. | reverse complement strand
ATCTACGCCCGTAGGGCAATCTACGCCGCAGGCTATCTACCCCCTCTACCATTTTCCAGTCGCAGGCATCTACCTTTTCTCTACCGACAGAAAGCTAAAGCCAAAAAAAACATCAATTTAAATGCTACCGACCCTGAAGGTTTCGTCATTAGACGCCTTCAAGGTCGGTTTTTTTGTTTTGGATTGAATTGCTGTAAACAGTCAGATCCCCAAGGATTTTGGCTTGGCTGAATATTGCCGTTTAATTCGTTTTAAAATTATGGGGTCTGGCCCTGACCAGGATTACAAATCCTGATTTATCTGTAGTCCGAGATGATAAATCTCGGACAGCGGGAATTTTTTAACAGCAAAAATGCTTTATATTTACAGTAAATAGGTTGTGTTATGGCGAAAACAAAACAGAGAACAAAACCATTCGATACCAAAAGAAGTGTTCAAAATGCTTCCGGGAAAGCGATTGCGACTGGAAATGCCACCTTGTATGCTGGTGGAAAGGTATTCCATTGGAGTAACAGACTGGAGCGTGTGGGTGTCATTAGGGAGGGCATTCCGTATGACGCAATAGAGGTGATTAGCAAACGGCTCAATAATCCTGTCAAATCGGTTTTGGCGATTATTGGAATTCCCCAGACTACCTACAACAAGAAAAAAAGTGAACACTTACTATTGGATAGCAGGGATAGTGAATTGGTGGTTTTAATCAATGAATTAATTGATTATGGACTGGAAGTTTTTAACAATGAAGAAGAAAAATTTCAACGTTGGTTAAAAAAACCAAATCTATCAATCGGGGGAAATTCACCGGAAAGTTTGCTTGATACGGTTACCGGTATTAATGAAGTAAAGTTTAGTTTAAATCGATTGGAGTTCGGGAATTTAGCTTAATGATCGTATTTAGGGTTGAAAGACAAAAGTACTTAGATACTACTTTAACGGGGATTGGAGCATCGATGTCTGAAGGTTATCGTTGGAATAGTATCAATACCAGAATAGTATATACTGCGGAAACCAGAGCATTGGCAACACTTGAAGTCGCTGTGCATTTGGATATTGGTGAAGATTTACCAGAAGACAGATATTATGTTGAAATAGAGATTCCTGATGAAATTACCATTCTGGAGGTAAGCATTGAAGACCTGCCGGAAGATTGGGATGCTAAACCACCGACTTTGACAACACAAACCATTGGTGACGATTTTATCAATTATAATGAGGCCGCCATTCTAAAGGTTCCCAGTAGCATCGTACCACAAGAATTCAATTATTTGATCAATCCAAATCATCAAGACGCATCAAAAGTCAAGGTGCTAAGTACATCAAAAATGATCTTTGACTCAAGGTTGAAAAACAAATGATCTACGATCGCCAGGTATAGGCGTAGATGCTTCGCGTAGATTGCGTTTAGCTATCAATCGAATCAACTACCTTAAAACACCCGAAATCTACGCCCAAAGGGCAATCTACACCGTAGGCATCTGCCTTCTACCTTCTTGTAGATCACCAATTGTTAATTACCACTAAACTTCCTTCGGATATGGGGAGGAGGAAATTAGACCGGGCCGGCGCAGGCCAAGAGGGCGGGAGGATTCCAATTTCTTGACTTTTTGGTTATCCCGATAATACCGGGATCGTCAAGGAAAAAGTGACAAGAACATTAGTTTTATTACAGACCTTAGTTTGGATAATTGTATATTCTTTATCCATGGACCCGTAATCAGGATTGCAAATCCTGATGTATCTGAAGTACGAGATGATAAATCTCGAACAGCGGGAGTAGATTGGCTTCGCTGTAGATCACGTTTAGTTTTCAACCCAATCATCTACCTTAAAATACCCGAAATCTACCCCGCAGGCATTCTACCCTCTACCATTTTCTAGTCGCAGGCAATCAACCTTTTTCTGTTTTCCATACCCATCTCAAATATCAGCCTATGTACTGATCATCTGCATTGATATCCCATATCTCTTTCTTTGATGGATGGTCTTTCTCGAATAACTCGACCGCCTTAAATGCCGTCAGCATCGAGTGGTCTTGATTGTTGTATTTATGCAAGCCATTTCGCCCCATTAAAAACAGATTTGTTTTATCTTCTAGAAAATCCTGGACCAGATGGATTTTATGGTAACTCCCAGTGTAAGTAGGATAGGCTTTGGGACAACGAACAACCTTTCCGGAAATAAAATCATCCTGATTCAAAATACCGATAGACTGCAATTCGGCCAAGGCAAACTCCATTAATTCTTGATCACTTTTGCGCCATAAATCGTCATCTTTTTTACAAAAATATTCTGCACCGATCCAAGCATTTTCAGAAGCAGTCATGTAGGGACTCCAGTTATTGAATATTTGAAGCCTGCCGAGTTTCACGCCTTTATCCTGAATATATAGCCAGTTGTCCTCAATGATTTTTCTTTTATCTTTGGGAATGAGCTTAAGCTTGTGTAACTCCAACCCAACAATGATAAAATCCCTATACTCCAACTGACTTGCAACCTGGTAAACAGCTGGCGGAATATCTGTATCCATAGCCTTGATCAGATGTTTAATCGGCATGGTACTGAATACTGCATCGCAACTCAATTCATGCATCTGATTATCTTCGGACCGGTAATCAATGGATTCTACAAGATTGCCTTTGAAATGAAGTTGGGTCACGCTCCCCCGCATGATGAGTTCAACTCCCATTTCTTGACAACGCATAGCAACATTTTCCCAAAGCATCCCGGGACCTTTGGAAGGATATAGGAATTTTTCTATCAAAGTTCGGGCTTGAGGGTTGACCCAACTTGAAGGTATAAAAAGTTTGTAAACGCTGTGCGCAATGATTTCCCTCACTTTCAGGCTTTTGATCCTTTGCTTGCCCCAATCAGCACTTAACTCAATGCAGGATTTTCCCCAGACTTTCTCCGTGTAATCCTTGAAAAATGTCTCATAAAGCTCCTTACCAAAATTATTGATAAAAAAATCTTCCAGGTTTTGTGCATTTTTGATGGGAAAGATCCTCGCCCTGAGGATTCCCTTGATGATATCATAGGATTGCCTGAGCCCCAAAATGACCAATAAACGCAAATTGAGTTTTAAAGGATAGTCTAGAAGTTTGTTTTTATACAATATCCTGGATTTTCTATTCCGGATCAACAAAGCATTCTCTGAGTTTTTGAGCAGTATACTATCCAAGCTATGGGATTGCTGTTGATATGTAATCTCCACATGAGAAGTAGCATCGACTACCGGTAAAAATTGCGTCCACCAATCCAAAACCCTGGGCGAATTAGAAAAAAATCGATGCCCTCCTATATCAATCAAATTCCCCTGGTGATTGACTGTCTTGCTAATACCACCAACTTGATGGTCAGCTTCTATGATGGTTACTTTATATTTTTGGGTTTTTGCCAATTCATAGGCGGCAGTCAGGCCTGCAGGCCCAGCTCCAACGATTACAATTCTTTTTTTGGGTATCATAGTAAACATCATAGTGGGCAAAACCAACTCATGATTTAATGTTTTAAATTTAATTTTATGCTGTTTTTGTAAGTGTTTGATAGGAAATCTCTAGCCTTCCCAAGATGAACCCAGTCAAGGCAAACAAAAAATAAAGTTGATGGAACAGAAAAATAAGCGGTAATACTTTAAAATTCTGAGCGGCAAAAACATAAAATTTCTTTTGAAGCAATAAAAACAGGAGGACGATTATAGGGATGATCAGCATGCAATAGCTGCAATAAAATAGCCCAAAACACATGACTACCAATATGGTGGTGAGTAGGGCAGAAATTTTTTCTACTGTAGAAGTATTTAAATGATTGTCAGCTTGCTCCCGATGCGCATGCATGAGCTTGGTCCAAGGCTTTGCTCTGAGGAAGATATCAGTTTTCATCCAATTGAAAAATGTCCAGTTTTTCAAATGCTTGACCTGTAAATCCGAATGGATTCTAACCACATGGTTTTTTTGAGCCAAACGAATTCCCAATTCGATGTCCTCAACACTGGGAGTTGAAAAAGACTGATCAAAACCGCCGACCTCTTCAAAAGCACTCTTTCGAACAATCCCAAATGCACCCCAAAATACGCCACTCTTGAGATGATTTCTTTGGTGGTGATAATGATGAAAAAGATTCCTGAACTTGGAAATAACATGAGAAGATGAGGGATAAGCATCATAAGAACCAATCAATCCAGCTTCACCGGATGCTTTCACCTTGGTAAGTGCAAACAAAAATGTGTTTTCCTGTACCAATACATCCGAATCCAAGAAGCATAGAAATGCGGCACTTGAAAGTTTAGCGCCATGATTTCTACAGGCGGCAGGACCTGATTTGGGTAAAGCATAAACCTTGACCGAAGGATTGATCTTTAAAAATTTCTCTTTAAACGCAACAACATCCCAGCCATCCAAAACTACAATCACTTCAATTTCCAATCCATCATTCGACAAGACAGCATGTAGACAATTGCCAATAGTTAAATCTCCCTGTTTGACGGGAATAATGACACTCAGGTCAGGCATACGGCAATTGGATTACGAAATCAACTTCTTTTTTTCTCATCGCACACGGAGGAAAATTTTTGCAAAGATATTGAAATATCAATCAATGTTCTAGTTGAGATTTTACTGAAGGTAAATATTTTAGGCCTTAAAAGTACAAAATCCCCCATATACCCATACATTAGAACTATTATTTGAGTAATATCTTTCACTATTTCCGTTCACCTTATGAATCCCGAGGCTATTATAGCTGTTATTATCCCTACTTATGACCGACCGGGTTTACTGCAGAAGTGTTTGCGGTCATTGTCGATCCAAACCCTGCCAAAAACTCTTTGGGAAGTGATCGTAGTCAATGATGGTGGGGTTGATGTCAGTGAAATGGTGCAAACATTTGGGGATAATTTCAATTCCAGTTCTCAAAAAAACCAAGGTCCAGCCGCTGCAAGAAACTATGGAGCCACATTGACCAAAGTGCCGATCTTCGCATTTTTGGATGATGACTGTCAAGCAAGCCCAACTTGGCTGGAAGAAATAGCAAAGAATAGCAAGCCTGGCGTTTTGATGGGAGGCACCGTTGTGAATTACTACAGAGACAATTTGTTTTCTGAAAGCAGTCAATTGCTCATTGCATTTTTATATCAACATTTTCAAGACACACCCAATCAATTTTTCACTTCCAATAATTTCTCCATTCACCGCACAGATTTTATGCAGCACGGAGGCTTTCAAAATCAATTCATCACTTCAGCAGGGGAAGATAGAGAGTTTTGTGTTCGCCTTAATCACCAAGGCATGGAATTGAAATTCATTCCTGAAGTAGAAATAATTCACTTTCACCAGATGACCTTGGTAAGTTTTATAAGGTTGCATCGAAAATACGGCAAAGCGGCACTGATTTTTCAAAAAATCATGAAAAGCCAAAAAATAGCAATACAAAAAAGACCTCGCTTAGAATTCTACAGGAAACTGGTGGTTTTCCCTTTTTACCAAAATCACTTGTCAAAGAAAGAAAAATTTTTTGTCTCCTTAAGCTTAATGCTTTCACAAATATGTGTAGCCCAAGGATATCTGCTTGGAAAAATACATTCACAGAAGCCATTCAAAGTTGGCTGAAATAATGCACGGGGTCCCGCCCAGTTTCCTCCAGTGCTCTTTTTCCCAGCATGCATTCCAGTATATGAGTGGCTTCATTTGGGTTTTCATTTCTCAATATTCTTTCCTTACATTTTTGACCCAGATCTTCCCATTGACATTTGGCATTGACTGCGCTGAGAACCGCGGCTTCAATACTGGCGACACGATGGCTTTTGGCCACAAAACCATCGTTTGACAGCCATTCTTTTGTGTCCCCCACGGCCGTAATAATGGCGGATCGACCACAGGCCATGGCTTCCTTCAAGGCCAAAGGCGTGCCTTCTGCCAAGCTACACAATACCAAAAGCTGATGGGATGCCCATATTTTCTCTATGGAGTTTTCATACCCTCTCAAGTGAACCTTATCCTCCAAACCATAGTGGCGAATCAACTTTTGCAAATAATTTTCATCAGGTCCGCGACCAAAGAAACTCACTTGAAAAGGAATTTCCCGAAGTGCTTGGCTGCTGAGCGCTTCTAAAAATAAATCTTGTCCCTTGATAGCCGTCTGTAATCTGGCAACATAGGCAAGTTGAGGGATTTCATGCTGAGGATAAGGAATTATCTGTTTTAAATCCGCTTTTAAAGGGTTTTGAACGACTCTTGCCCGGGGAATTTTCATGGCGAGTTGCATACAAGCTTTTTTGTAATTGTGGTAGGAAACAAAAAAAATACCGCTACACCCTTTCAACAATTGCTTCCTTGAATCCCGGAATTGATCATCCACATCCAATCCCCATTCCCAATTTCTTTGGGAAATCATATAGTATGGAATCCCTCTCTGAATACAGTACTTAACCGGGTAAAATTGATGATGCAAACCATGATCAAAGGTCTCACCGCTTGAGAACAAAATCACTTCAGGCTTCCATCGATTGATGCCCATCCATTCCAACACAGTCTGATCCAGTCCTAAGCGGACAGAAAGTTCAGCTATTCCCCTTTTGATGAAAGGTTGGTTTTTTTCAAAAGAGGGAAGCCTCCTGAAATGCAGGTCAGCACCCAAATTTTGAAGCGCACCTATATTTTCATTCAAGCTTTGGTGCCTGTATGTGGAGACCATCACTTCATCCCCATTTTTCAGGGCTTTTAATGCGATGGATTTCCACAGCTCCTCGCTTCCTCCCCAAGGAGCCACATTCATACTTATGATTAAAATCTTCATCTGCGCTTCACTTGATCCGATAAACAAAAAATTCACCTGATTGCAAGACAATATCTTCCAGGGGGATCTCCGCCAACTTTTCCATTCCACGATCCAAACAATAATCAAAACCTTCAATCATGGAATCTTTTGATTCAATAAATTCTTCCTGCGTGGGAATATTGCCGTAATCATTGATCTCAAATGCTCCCAAAACAACCGGGACTCGGTAATTGACCCGTGCATGATGCAATCCCAATGCTTTAAACTGATAAGAAATTGAATAATGATCACTTCCTATCAGGGTGTACCACTCTGGCAACGTCCTGTTTTTTTGTGTAAAGTAATCCGGAAAATAATGGTAATGCTTCGCATAGATGGCCGTGCCGACAACAAGCAAAAGTGTTAATTTGCTGATTTTCTCAAGGATTCCCGTATCATATTTTTTGTAAAGAATCCATTGGTTAAGTCCAAGAATGAAGATCAAAACAGTCAGCAGCAATGGTGCCCAAACAAATCGTAAAGGTTGAGCGGTATTGCCCAATACGAGCATCCAAGGAATCCCCATCAGCAACCATAACATGCACGCCAGTTTTAACTCCCTTGCCAAAAAAACTCTTTTTTTCCAAAGGAGCCAAGCCACAAGCAAAAAGAGGAGAAAAATTAAAGTTGACCTGTATCTCAGACCTTCCTGTAGCAATTCCCACATCAATTCCTTACCCGATAATTCCCCACTTATTTGAAATTGCGCGTTTGAAACAACAGCGGTCCCATGTGAAGCGACATATCTAGACTGACCATCCAGTTGGATGAGGGGAGCAAAAGGATTGTTTACCAACCAATGGTTTCTGATCAGGACAGGGGCTATAAACATCAGGGGGATTATACTGGTAATAAAAGCTGGCTTGCCTCCAAGCGTCCTGAGGATTTGTATCCACAAATAAATAAGCGGGAGAAACAAAAGCAAATAGTTCGTGTACTTCAAGCCCAAGGCGATGGAGAAAATCACAAATGCTCCGATCAAATGATCTTTTCGGTGACTTTGGCAAAAAAACAAAATACCAGTCATCACTACATAGGTGTTCCAAGTATCAATTTTGCCCGTTGCAAAAACAAGGAAAAAGGTTCCTTTGATCAAGAGGGCGGAGAGGACAAAAATCTCACTCTTCCTTTTGCCAAAGAGATCCTTACCCGATTGGTAAATCAAATGGATCAATGCGACCGTACCCAAAGCATCAAGCGACCGTACACCTGCATATCCCGCAAACCCAAAAGGAATCGTGAATAAATATTCAACCCCCTGAGGCATAGTGGTGTATTGGGTTAAATAGGGATTAAAAGCCAGCCCGTTTGTAAAAACCCATGCAATGCTAGGCAGGTAATAAAATAATCCATCGGTGAAGATGGGCGGTGAGAAAAGTCTGAAAAGATAAGGAAGAAAAATTACGGAAATCAGCAGGGGAAATAACCAAGAAAAATTTGAATCTGATTTTTTGATGTCTTTTAATTGAAAGAAAATCGCAAGCAAGAAGAGCGCTACACAGGTGTACCAAATAAACCCTGTTGGCAAAAACATCGATATACCTAAAAAAAACAGGTGAAATAAGCCAAATCCCACAACTACTTTTCCATGTATTCCCTTGTATTGCACACCTTTCAATGCCAGTGCCAATTGACCCACGGCAAAAAGTCCCCAAAAAGTAAAAATACCACTCGCTATTCCTATTAAACCTTCAAAAAACATGCTTAAATTTTTATGGCTTTAAAAGGAAGCAAAGTCTTTATCATGGACATGTTTTTCATCAACTCGTTTGGAAACAAGATTACGAAAAATGGAAATCCAAGCAACAACCAAGGATGAGAGATCCCCAGTATTCCCAGAAGAGAGACTGGGAGAAGAAACTGATAATAGCCTGCCATCAGAATATTCCAATTGGGCTGATCTCCCGGATGAAGAATAAGCACAAAGGTATGAGCCGTGTACCTGCGAATCGACCAGGCGTAGAGCCAATAGATCCCCAATACAGCTACAAGCGCATACAGGTGAAAATACAGGAGCATACCTATAAAGAGAAAGACCTCCGCGGTCAAGAGCGGCCATTCAATATTGCTGATTTTTTCCACTGGAAACTGACAGGCAAAGGTATTTACACCCACCCGCTCATCATGGTCCCTGTCCAAATATTGATGACTGAGAATGCCTCTCAAGCCATATATAAAACTCCAGCCCCCAAGGAGAAGAACTGCCATCCAATCCACTGATTGGGAAAGGTATTCAGCCAAAAAGACAAACATGCCGATTGCCGGAAAAACATGTGCCCCAAAAGTATCCGCCATTACACCGTAAATTCCCCTTGCTTTCAGCCGAATGGGAGGGAATGAATAACAGGTGTAGCTCAATTGTGCTGCAATAAAAAAACCGATTCCCATGGAAAAATCTCTCAAAAGATAAATGAAAAGGGCAATGATCCCTACCGAGCCAAGAATTAACAGCTTTCGCTGCCGCACAGAGAAATTTTGAAGTCGGTTGGTTTTTCCTGCTTGTAAATCCTCCTCCAAATCGGTGTAGTCATTGATAAGGCTTACATATACAGCACTTGCGGAGACTACCAAAAGCAGTACCAAAAGGAACCCCAAGATTGTCCAGGATATATCTTGGGGATAGAGATAGCAAACCATGAGTCCGATTGAAAGTAACAGGGTAATCTTGGGTTCCCACCAGTCAGATGTTCTTGTGAATGCGGGTGCAATCATTCTGTCATAATTTTAGGAGCAAGCAATTGATATTTTTTATAAGCGACAAGGGCTTCCAATACATGACTACTGCTCAACGCTTTCGAGCCAAATCCGGATTTTCTATCCGGCTTGCCATAAAAAATCACCCATTTTCCCCAGGAACCGTCAGACTGCTGCCTATTCAATAGGAATTGTATGGATTGCTGCGGTATTTCATGTCCGTACGAAGCATGGATCAAAGTAGTGATCGCCAGGGCGGTATCCAGTTCACTATCAAAAAACTGCCCATTACCCCGTAGGTTTTCAAAAATCAATTTCCTCACCAGAGCTTTCATGGGCTCCAGTTTGGGAATGTTTTGTGTAAAGTTTTTACTGAAGAAATAATAGACCAGAGAGGGTCTCCCATACCACTTGTCACAACTCTTTTCTTTGGATTCGGTAAGCACCTTTACCATCCAATCTACAATCGCCTCGGTTTTTTCAGAATAGCCCAGATAGAGCAGAACATTGGAATTGACAACGGCATCTATATCCCCTTTATCGCATGGCATCAACTTCCAGAAATAGTATTGACCAATCGGATGTCTGAATTCCCTTCCCAGTGACAGCCAGTAGCGTACATTCAAATTCAATTGGGCTCTCCAGGTGATCCAGGTATAAAATAAACCCTTTGATGAAAGATTTGACAGAAAAAGAGCCCTGTTGTCAGGAACTTCTTGGTGAAGTTTGGAAAGCAAGTGGGAGGCCATGGCCGTATTGTCCAAATCAAAGGGGATAAATCGGCTGAGTGGGTGATGGTCTGTGTAATGTCTCCAAAGCCCGTACTTGCTTTGATGCAATGCTAAAAAACCGGATAGTTTTTCTAAAATATCTTTTCCAATGGGTTCCTCCTTCAATGGCAACAAGGCATGACCGATCAATGAATTGGGGAAGAGGGTGTTCGTTTCAGCTATAAGGGTGACATCGTCGCCCTCCAGCAAATCATCCACTATCTTAGTTTCAGAATTTGCAAATTCACAAGCAAACTCACCATGGGGCAATTGTTGATCCCTTATAAAACTAAGACCTCTTGAAATTGCCTGATCGATATTATTGATATCTATCATGTAATCGGGCATTGAACGGATATAGAGTATAGGGCATCGATCTCAATTATGCAAGGGAGAGTAAATGTAAGGATAAATCCAACTTTGTCCCACTTTGGGGCAGATGTTTCGCGTAGATTGTCCATTGATTTATTTTTGCCTTCGGCAGATGGATTAACTTAGGCGTGGAATGGCTTCGCCGTAGAACACATTCAGTTTTCAATCGAATAGCGAACCTTCCAGAAAACGAAATCTACGCCCGTCGGTCAATCTACGCCACAGGCATTCTACACTCTACCCTTTTAGGTGCAGAATGGCTTCGTTGT
Source organism: Rhodonellum sp. (assembly GCF_030656585.1). Taxonomy (NCBI): domain Bacteria; kingdom Pseudomonadati; phylum Bacteroidota; class Cytophagia; order Cytophagales; family Cytophagaceae; genus Rhodonellum; species Rhodonellum sp. The sequence goes on along the minus strand of NZ_JAUSPP010000009.1, from coordinate 28,306 downwards.
AGATAACGTTTAGCCATCATTGGGATCATCTACCTTAAAACACCCAAAATCTACGCCCGTAGGGCAATCTACGCCGCAGGCTTCTACCTTTTCTCTACAATTTCATTCCCTTTTCTCTACAATTCCATCGTCTTTACTCAAAAATACCCCAGATTGGGTATAGGATTCCCAACCATTAGTCCCGACCTTTGCCCTTCCCAAATAACCTGAGCTTTTTTACCGCCTTCCTGCTTTTATGGGTTTCGCGTGTGTATCAAGGCTTTATCGTGCTTTTTCCGCTAGGTGATGTGACTGAAAGGGCGAAGCTGTATCTGATTCCTCTCTTTAACCCCCTACAGTTTTTTAAGTTTTAGGGGAAAGGAAAAAATTCACACGATTTATATCCGCCAATCAGTTTAATTCTTTCAGCGAGAGATTAGATCAAAATCCATTTGAAAAATTTTATGTTGATCCCTTTAAAAGAGTCAAAAATAGTCATTATCGGCCTTGGTTATGTAGGCCTGCCTTTGGCAGTCGAATTTGCAAAGCAATACAGAACAGTGGGCTATGACATCAATTCCGTTCGGATTGATGCGCTTCAAAAAGGGCATGACCGTACCTTGGAAGTTTCAGATGAATTGCTTCAATCCGTGTTGGTGAAAAACCCTCTGGAATTGAACCAAGTTGGAAAAGGACTTCTGGTGACAGATGCAGTGGCGTCGATTGGTGATGGAAACATCTATATCGTCACCGTGCCTACCCCGACGGACAAGCACAACCGTCCCGTCCTCACACCCATGCTGACGGCATCTGAAATGATCGGTCGACATCTTAAAAAAGGGGATGTGGTGATCTATGAATCCACTGTCTATCCGGGTGTCACCGAAGAGGAATGTGTTCCGGTTTTGGAGCAATTTTCGGGATTAAAATATAATGAAGATTTCTTTGCCGGATATTCTCCCGAAAGGATCAATCCAGGCGATAAGGAACATACTGTTGCGAAAATCTTAAAAGTGACTTCCGGCAGTACGCCCGAGGTGGCCGAATATGTAGATCAACTCTATCGTTCTGTGATCACAGCAGGCACGCACAAGGCGCCTTCCATCAAGGTAGCGGAAGCTGCCAAGGTGATCGAAAATTCTCAAAGGGATATCAATATTGCCTTTGTCAATGAGCTATCCAAGATTTTCAACCTGTTGAATATCGATACGAATGAGGTGCTTGAAGCTGCCGGAACCAAATGGAATTTCTTGCCTTTCAAGCCGGGACTGGTAGGAGGGCACTGCATTTCCGTAGATCCGTTTTATCTCGCCCAAAAGGCACAGGAGGTAGGTTACCATCCGGAAATTATCCTGGCTGGAAGAAGGCTGAATGATTCCATGGGCAAACACGTCGCCACCGAGACCATCAAGCACATGATGCGCAAAGACCTGAAAGTCATTGATGCCAAAGTACTGATTTTGGGTTTTACTTTCAAAGAGGACTGTCCTGATGTGAGAAATACGCGCGTGATCGATATCTACAATGAACTCAGATCCTTTGACATGGAGGTAGATGTCTATGATCCATGGGCAGATCCTGCTGAAGTCCAGCATGAATATGGAATTGAGATTATCAACGGAGGAAAACAACCGGAGATGGGGCAATATGCCGCTGTTATTTTAGCTGTGGCGCATCAAGAGTTTGCCAATTGGAAAATACAGAAATCAGAGCAATTGGTTGTCTTTGATGTGAAGGGTTTGATAGGAAAAGAATTGGTCGATGCAAGATTGTAAATGAAAACGCAATAAATTTTTGAAGAACTGAGTAATTGTTTTTAATGTTAAAAAACTATTATAAGGTATATTCTATATTTCCTATTCCTTAGTTTTTTTAAATCTACAATTCGATCTCTAACCGAAATACTTTATCGAAATCCCAATTCTGATTCAGCGCTACCACTGGTAGTAAATAGTACAAGCCATGAAAAAAATAAAAAACATTTGCTGCATTGGTGCCGGTTATGTAGGAGGCCCAACCATGGCGATCATCGCCCAAAAATGTCCCCATATCAACGTCACTGTGGTAGATATCAATGAAAAGCGAATTGCTGCTTGGAATGATGAAAATGTGGAAAACATACCGATTTACGAGCCTGGTCTGCCCGCGGTGGTGAAGGAGGCGAGGGGGAGAAATCTCTTTTTCTCTACGGATGTGGATGCGGCGATAGACCAAGCGGAAATGATCTTTATCTCCGTCAATACCCCCACCAAAACCTACGGAATGGGAAAGGGAATGGCCGCCGATCTTAAATTCATTGAACTCTGTGCGCGTCAAATCGCCAGGGTAGCCACAACAGACAAAATTGTGGTGGAGAAGTCCACGCTTCCCGTGCGTACCGCGGAAGCTTTGAGGAGCATTCTGGAAAACACAGGAAATGGGGTAAAATTCCAGATCCTCTCCAATCCGGAATTCCTCGCGGAAGGAACGGCTGTAGAAGATCTTTTCGCCCCAGACCGTGTACTGATAGGTGGCGATGTGGAGACGGAGGAAGGAAGGGCAGCAATGGAAGCGCTTGTGGAGGTCTATGCCAATTGGGTGAATAGAGAAAACATCCTGACTACCAATGTATGGTCTTCGGAGCTTTCCAAACTCACCGCCAATGCTTTCCTTGCCCAAAGGGTTTCCAGCATCAATGCGATGAGTGAGCTTTGCGAAAAAACAGGAGCAGATGTAAACGAGGTCGCTAAGGCAATCGGTATGGATTCCAGGATCGGATCCAAATTCCTGAAATCCTCGGTGGGTTTTGGAGGCTCTTGCTTCCAAAAGGATATATTGAACCTGGTCTACATCGCCAAATCCTATGGATTGGATGCGGTAGCGGATTACTGGGAGCAGGTGATCATCATGAACGACCACCAAAAAAGCAGGTTTGCGGCCACCATCGTAAAAACACTTTTCAATACCGTATCGGGCAAAAAAATAGCCCTTCTTGGCTGGGCCTTTAAAAAAGACACCAACGATACCCGTGAATCGGCAGCGATCTACGTCGCGGATTATCTCTTGAATGAACAGGCAGAAGTGGTGGTTTACGATCCAAAGGTGACAGCAGCGCAAATCTTTGCGGACCTGGATTACCTGGGCAGCAGAAGTCCCGAAGAAAACCGGCGATTGTTAAAGGTCGTAGCAAAACCCTATGAAGCCTGTGCCGATGCACATGCCATTGCGTTGCTCACAGAGTGGGATGAATTTGCTACCTATGACTGGGAAAAAATTCATACAAATATGATGAAGCCGGCATTTTTGTTCGATGGCCGTGGGATATTGGAGGAATTGCAATTGGAAGAAATAGGATTTAAAAAATATAGGATTGGGCGATGAGTGGGAATGGAAGATAAATGTGCAGCATTGAAAGCTTCGCCAAATTACCTTTTAAATCTTTCTAAGTCCAAAAAGAGTTAATTTATAAAAACAATACAAAATCAAAATAACATACAGTAAGTGCCCAAAAAAAAAGGAATTTTATTAAATGTCGCTTAAAAAGAAGGCCCTTGCTGGCGTGTTTTGGTCAGCGCTAGAGCAGTTTGGCAATCAAATTATAGGCTTCGTTATTTCCATTGTTTTAGCGCGACTGTTATTACCGGAAGAGTTTGGATTGATCGCCATGCTTGCCATTTTTATGGGACTTGGGGGTGCTTTGATCAATAGTGGTCTTACCCAATCGCTCATCCGTACCGAAAACCCCAATGATGAGGATTTCTCTACCGTTTTCTATTTCAATCTTTTGGGGAGTGTGGTTATTTATGGGCTTGTCTCCTTATTGGCTCCTTTCATTGCTGATTTCTACAATCAACCCCAACTGACGTTAATTGTTAGGGTTTATTGTATCGTATTTATCATCAATGCTTTTGCTGCAGTACAAACCACGAGGTTGTCAAAAAAGATGGATTTCAGGACACAGATGCTGGTTTCAACACCCTCTTTGGTCATTAGTGGTTTTGTGGGCATAGGTCTGGCACTTTACGGCTTTGGGGTATGGAGCCTTGTTTGGAGCAGGATTGCCCAAGCCATTGCTTCTACCGTTCAGCTTTGGTACTGGTCTAAATGGAGGCCATTATGGCTATTCAGTAGCGAAAAATTTACAGAACACTTTAATTTTGGGTTTAAATTAACCCTCTCAGGTATATTAGATACGGTGTTTGTAAATGCATACACCATCATTATTGGTAAATTTTTCGCTCCTGCACAGGTAGGATTTTACAGCAAAGCGGATGGATTACAAATGCTTCCAGTACGCGTAATCAGTGGTATCGTGAGTAAAATAACCTATCCCTTGTTTTCAGAGATTCAAAATGATGACATCCGTTTAAAAAGTGTCTACAAAAGAATCATGCAAATGGTAATCTTTCTCGTGGCACCAACCTTAATTTTTATTGCGGTATTGGGCGAGCCCATATTTAGATTTTTATATACAGAAAAATGGTTACCTGCTGTGCCTTACTTTCAAATACTCTGTGCTGCCGGTATCCTCTATCCTATACATGCCTACAATCTTCAGATATTGAATGTAAAGGGCAGAAGTGATTTGTTTCTAAAGCTTGAAGTGGCTAAAAAAATAGTGCTCTTGATCGTATTGGCTGTTTCCTTTCAATTTGGAATATATGGACTGCTGTTTGGAAGTGTTATTTTCTCCATGATGGCTTTTGGAATCAACACACACTACACGGGGAAATTTATCAATTACACTGCATGGCACCAAACAAAAGATTTACTGCCTACGATTTTATTGGCTTTATTCTCTGGTTTGATTGTGTATGGATTAGACAGCATGCTTGATGGTTTAAAATTCCATGATTTTGTTCGGATTTCAATATGCGGTCTTGTAGGTGGAGGTGTTTATTTACTTTTCTCCATACTTCTTCAACTGGAGTCCTTAGTTGAGTTAAAAACTTTAATAAAAAGAAAATCATGATCCCTGTCACCAAACCTTTTTTACCCGATAAAGCAGATTACCAAAAACTAGTTGACCAAATCTGGAAGAGAAACTGGTTGACCAATAATGGTCCACTTGTGAATGATCTGGAATTAAAACTAAAAGAAACCCTAGGGCTTGAGCATCTCTTGTTCACCACAAACGGCACCATTGCCATACAGATGGCCATCAAAGCTTTGGGGCTAAAAGGGGAAATCATCACCACGCCCTTTTCGTATGTCGCAACCACGAGTTCAATTGTCTGGGAAAATTGTACTCCTATTTTCGCAGATATCGATCCGGAAAGATTTACCATCGATCCTCGAAAAATAGAGGAGTTAATTACCTCTAACACCACAGCCATACTTGCTACTCATGTTTATGGTATTCCCTGTCATATTGAGGAGATTGAAGCCATTGCAAAAAAGCATAATTTAAAGGTTATTTACGATGCAGCCCATGCATTTGGAACTACTTACAAAGGAAAAAGCCTTTTAAGCTATGGAGATATCAGTACTTTAAGTACCCATGCCACCAAGTTGTTTCATACCATCGAGGGTGGAGCAGTAATGGCAAATGATCCTGAAGTTTTGAAGACTTTGGCTTATATGCGGAACTTTGGACACAATGGTCCGGAAGAATTTTATGGGCTTGGGATCAATGGCAAAAACTCTGAGTTCCATGCAGCGATGGGCTTGGTTAATCTCAAGCATCTTGAAAGCATTCTGGAAAAGCGGAGGACCGACAGCCTTCATTACGATCATTGGCTGAAGGGTAGGGATATACAAAGGCCGGTTGTCCCCCAAGGCACCAATTATAACCATGCCTACTATCCTGTACTTTTTGAAAGTAAAGAGATAGCCATGAAAGTCTTTAAAGCTTTGGAAATGCATGAAATCTTTGCACGCCGCTATTTTTATCCTTCCCTATCTGCACTTCCATACCTAACAAAGCAGGAAACTCCTGTATGCGACGATATTGCAGCTAGGGTTCTTTGCTTGCCTTTGTATTTTGATTTGAGTCAGGAAGAGATTGATTTGATTTGCAGGTTAATCATTAGGACTTTAAAGTATTAATTTTTGTATGGCAAACTCATTCTATTCTCCGGAGGAACTTAAGCACATTGGTTTTAAGTCTTTTGGTACAAATGTCCAGATTAGTAGAAATGCTCAATTTTATGGTGCAGATAATATGACCATTGGCAACCATGTTCGTATCGATGATTTTTGTATTCTTTCCGGCGGGATTACCCTAGGAAGTCATATCCATATTTCAGCTTATAGTGCCTTGTTTGGCAAATTTGGGATTGTGATGGAAGACTATACCGGACTTTCACCCCGCTGCACTCTTTTCAGCGCCTCGGATGATTTTGGAGGGGATTATTTAATCAGTCCGATGGTTCCTGAGGAATTCACCAATGTTACTGGAGGTACAATAATTTTAAAGCGTTTTGCCCAAATCGGGGCAGGAACTGTAATTCTTTCAAATGTCACTTTGAATGAAGGGGTGGCAGTGGGAGCGATGAGTTTGGTCAAGCATAGCTTGGACGAATGGGGGATATATGCAGGGACCCCGGTAAAATTAATGAAAAAAAGAAATCAAGGTTTATTGGATCATTTTTTAAAGCATGAAGGAGAAAGAGGAATATAAAGTGCTTCAAAGTCAAACACCTATGGTAAGTGTAGCAATGATTACCTATGGGCATGAAGCATACATTAAACAAGCGATCGAAGGCGTCTTGATGCAACAATGTGATTTTGAGTTAGAGCTAATTATAGCCAATGATTGTTCGCCTGACAATACAGATTCGGTTGTTCAGGATATTTTAGATAATCATCCTAGAGGCAAGTGGATAAAATATACAAAACACGAATCAAACAAAGGAATGATGCCTAATTTTGTATGGTCGTTAGGTCAATGCAAAGGAAAATACATCGCCTTTTGTGAAGGCGATGATTACTGGATTGACTCTTTGAAATTGCAAAAACAGGTTGATTTTTTGGAAAAAAACATTGAATATGTCATGTGTTTTACAGATCGAAATATTTTAATTATGCCAAGTGTTAAGGCAGAAGAAACTTCTTTTTTACATCAAGAAAGAGAAAAATCATTCACGTTTAAAGATATTCCATTTATGTCCCCAACATTAACCAGAGTATTTAAAAATATCGACCTACCGAAGGATAATATAATCTGGAATGATACTGTTCATTTAACTTGGATATCGAATTATGGTAAAATAATGTATTTGAAGGAAAAAACTGCGGTGTATCGTGAGACAGGAAATGGAGCATGGACTTCCTTAAATGATCTCGAAAAGGGTAAACATTTAATTATTACGCGATTAAATTCTATGAAAGTTGCTCCTAGGTTACTGAAGTTTAAGCTTAATTTGATTTCCAGTAAGATGATTTTACGATTATGGATAGAGAACTACCCCTATTCTAAATCAGAGATTACCCAAATCCCAATGTCTAAATATCTGTTGTTAATATTAGAAATGGATAATATATTTATGATTAAATTATTAAATTTTTTCATATGTAAAACTTTAAATTTATATGCATTTATTTTAAAAAGTAAATATATTTAATTATAATTTATATTTGCTATTAATAAATAGTAAAATTATGTGATATAATTTCATTATTTCGATATAATAAATTCAAATTATATAGTGTTAATTTCAATCCTTAAAATATATATTGTATTTTTATCATATTTAAACTCAGGGAAAATATTGGTGTTTAATAATACTATAATTTTTCTTAAAAAAATAGTATTAAAAAAGTATAATAAAACACTTATAAAAAAATAATTAATCATAAGTCCCGAGATGTTTAATGTGAGCTAAAAAAAGTAAAAAAAATTGAAATAATTACGTATAATACAAAGCGAATAAATTATTTTCTCAAAATTATCATTTATAAAATTAGGCTCAAGCTAGTCAAGATCCGATTTATTTTTTACATCTTTCGAGTATATTCTAGCGCATGCTTACAAAAAAAAATGATTCAAATTCCATTTTTACTGAATAAAAAAATAATGAATGGTCAATTAATTCGTTTCATATTGATTTACTCATTTTCAAAAATATTTATTCATTTATCACTGAGATAATAAATGGTATTCAAACAGACACATATGTTATTTCAATTAATTCGATGAAATGATCCAATTATGAAACATAAAGGTATTTATTTAATTACGGAACCTGGCTGTTTAGATACGGATTCAGGAGCAAATCATCATATTCGTACAGGTTTTTCGCAATTGAGTCAGCAATTTGAAATCCTTTTTTTTATAAGGGATTCAAAAGCAGACTTGAGAAGTAGTGATCATAGTTTAAATACGTCTTCTTTAAATTCTTCAAAGACAATATTAAATAAGGGGTCTATATTGAAAGGCAGTATTATTGATTTAATAACTCTGTTTAAGAACTTATTTTATATTTTTAAATTAGTTAATAACCTTAAAAACGAAAAAGCTTCGTTTATTTATGAGCGTAAAGCTTATTTAAACCCTACCGGATTAATTGCTGCTAAAATTTTAAAAATCCCTCATTTCTATGAAGCGAATGGGCTTCAATTTCAGCGAATGGAAAAATATTATAGTTCCTTTTTTAACCCAATGACACGTATTCTTGAAAAATGGACATATTCTTTTTCCGATCACGTTTTTTTTGTAGGTACTTATGGTAATTACTGGAAACTGAAGTCAAAAAACTGGTCAAATATTGAAAATGGTATCGAGGATACTCATCTCAAATATTTTGATAAGCATTCCAAAGTTTTTGAAGATGATATTCATATATGCTTTATAGCCCGACTCATGAGTCATCATCGTCAGGAAATTCTTATTCAATGTTTGCAGAGTGTGGCCAATAAAAATATTCATTTGCATCTAATTGGTTCGGGACTAGAAGAAATAGAAGAGGCTTTAGGAAATATAATTAAAGTAACAAATTATGGTTATAAGGATAGGGAAGCAATTAAGCCTATTTTGAAAATGATGCACATAGGAATAATACCAGGGAGTCCTGAATTTACATCTACTATGAAAATTTTTGATTATGGGAGTGCTAAATGTGCTGTTATTGGACCGGATATAACGAATTTTAAATTTTGGTTTTCAGATAAAATTGCTTTTTTCAAAAAAAATGATGCGACTGATTTCGCAAGAGTACTTAATGTTCTTTTGAAAGACAAGACCCTTGTAATAGGGTATGGCGTAAAAATTTTTCAACACATAAGTGAAAATTTTACATGGAATAAAGTATATGAAAAAGTGACTTGTAAAATGATAGTAGAAATTGATAAAACTAAATAACCTGTGAATATACTGCATATAAATGATAAAGTTGAGATTAGCGGGGGTGTAGAGGTTAATATAAATAATATTATTAAATATTTAGAGATTGAGAAAATTTCAAATTATTGGATTGGGATTTATAACAATGGAAACTATTTTTTGAAATTTAATTTTGATAATAAAGTTATATTTACACAAACCCTGGCAAAAACAATTGATTTTATAAATAAAATTATCATTAAGGAGAAAATAGATATTATTCATATTCATAGCATTTCTGACCCCGGAATTGTATCGGAGATTGTTAAACTTGCTCCTGTGGTAAAAAGCATGAGAGATCCACGCATGTTTTGTCCTGGACAAGGAAAGTTTTGGAGAAAGTCCGAACTTGTCTGTAACATTCCATTTGGTATCCATTGTTTATTTCATGCGTATTCACAAGGATGTATGAATAGACATCCTAAAAGAGTAGTGAATTCCATGAGGAATACTGCTGCTGAAATAGTTTTTTCTAAGAATAATTATAAGGCTATTATTGTTATGTCAAAATATATGTTTGATGAATCTTTAAAAGTAGGAATTCCAGAAAATAAACTTATATTAAATCCCCATTTAACTGAGATTGTCGAAGAGTCTTTAATAAATATTTTAGATCTTTCTAGGTCAAAAAGGATTGTTTTTATTGGTAGACTGTCAAAGACAAAGGGTGTCCATTATTTTATTAAAGTTGGGCTTGAAGTTCTCAAAACGCATAAGGCTGTTATATTTGATATAATAGGAGATGGCCACGATCGGGCATTGTTTGAAAAAATGATCCCTGATAATTTGAAGAATAATTTCCATTTTGCAGGTTGGAAGAGCCCAAAAGATATTTCCGAAATCTTACAGCGAGGTTATATGATGATTTTTCCTTCAATTTATCCGGAAGCATTTGGCATTTCTGGTATCGAAGCAATGATGCATGGCAAACCTGTCGTAGGATTTGATGTGGGCGGTGTAAGTACATGGTTAAAAAATGATGAAACTGGATATTTAGTCAAAGTCAAAGATATTAAGTCTATGACTGAAAAGGTTAAAATTCTCTTAGATGATTCGGATCTTTATTTAAAAATGAGTAAGGAAGCCAGACGTACTGCTATTAAAGAATTCTCACCAGAAATCCATATTAAAAAGCTCTTGGAAATCTATAACAAAGCTTTGGAGGTTTAACCTATGAAAATATCACTTTTGACAGATGGAATATATCCTTATGTGATGGGAGGGATGCAAAAACATTCCTATTTTTTAGCCAAACATTTGGCCCAAAAAGGTGTTGAAATTGACCTGTATCATTTTGTTCCTGTTTCAAATAGTAATCTTGAGGCTCCATTTAGTGCAGAGGAATTAGCATACATTAATATTATAAACCTTGAATATCCTGCCAAGAAAAGATTTCCCGGACATTATTTGTATGAGAGATATTTATATTCAAAAGCAATTCTGAACCAATTAAATCAGAGACCTCTTCCAGATTTTATTTATGCCAAAGGTTTCAGTGGTTGGGCTATATTAAAAAGCAGGGAATTCCGTAAAAAGAAAATCCCAATTGGAGTGAATTTTCATGGGTATGAAATGTTTCAGCGTTGGCCTGATCTAAAAACGGGACTAAAGCTTCAGATTTTAAAGGCACCTGTCAAATACACTATGGCTCAGGCTGATTTTTTATTTTCTTATGGGGGTAAAATTTCGGAAATAATCAGCAAAAAGGGCTTTGAAGATAAAATAATTGAAATTCCTACTGGGATTGGTTCTGAATGGTTGAGAGAAACTTTAGGAGAAAGAAAAGATCAAAAAATAAGATTTGTTTTTGTGGGCAGATCAGAACGGAGAAAAGGCATTGTTGAGTTAAACAAAGTCCTTACTTCTTCAGGTTTTCAAAATTTTGAGTTTCATTTTGTAGGCCCAATACCTGAATCAGATAGATTAATTAAAGAGGATATCATTTATCATGGTGCTCTTTCCAATCAGCAAGAGATTAAAAGTGTTCTTGATCAAATGGATGTGCTGGTTTGCCCTAGTTATTCAGAAGGAATGCCCAATGTGATCATGGAAGGGATGGCAAGAGGTCTTGTAATAATAGCTACAGATGTTGGCGCTGTTAATATGTTGGTAGATGAAGCAAATGGTTGGGTAATTAAAGGTGATATAATTACTGGAATTAAAGATGCTATTATAAAGGCAATTAATGTGGATGATAAAAGTCTAATGAAAATGAAATGGAAATCAATAAATAAGGTAAAAGAATCTTTTACTTGGGAAGAAGTAATAAAAACCACTATTTCTAAAATCCAAGAATGCATTTCCTGATAAATTATATTTTTAGAAACAAACCTTTTTTTTTGGGGATTATCTTAATAATCCTCATTGGAGGAATTGCGGGTTTCATAGGTGCTTTTTTAATATTTCTTCTCTTTTTTCTTTACTTAAAGAATTCAAGATTACAATTTCTTTTGATTACATTTTTGGTTACTTTTTTTTTAGGGGATAATATATCTGGATTTTTGAGTTTTAATAATAATTTTAGATTTCTAATTTTAGGATTTGGCCTGATTTATCTTTTAAAGTTTAATATTCTGAAAAGAAATGAGGGGATGGTTTTGCTTCCTTTCACAGTAGTGGCATTAACCATTACCTTTTTATTTTCTCCTTTGGGATTGGATGCCCTTATTAGGTCCATTGGTTTTTTATTGGTGGGCTTGGTGATTTTTAAATCCATCAATAAATTATATACTGCTGATAGTAATAAGGCTTCTGATTTATTGATATTAGTTCTGTTTTTATATTTTTTAATTAATGCAATCCTAGTTTTTATTCCTACATTCTACTTGGTGGGTAGATTCAGTGGCTTGATGAATAATCCAAATGGGCTTGGAATGCTTGGCATGTTGAGTTTTGGAATTATCGATTTGTTGCAAAAAAGTAAAAACACTTCTTTTACCGATCGATTTTATTTGGGTTTTAAAATTTTGCTTTTTGTTCTGGTTTTGCTTACTGGCTCAAGAACAGCTATGTTGTCAATAATAATTTATTTGGTTGTTCTCCAAGTGTACAAGAACAAGAAGTTTTTGATTTTGGTGGTTTTGATGTTCTTTCCTCTTTCTTATTTACTTTATAATATAGATTTTATAGCTATTTTCAATTCTTTGGGTTTGGGCGAATCTCTGAGGACTGATTCATTGGAAAGTGGAAGTGGAAGGATGGAAACATGGATGGTTGCTTGGGATGAAGTTAAAAATCAACCTTTTTTTGGAAAAGGAATGATGTATGATAATTATTTTATTGATGAATATAGAGAAACCTTTATTGGAGAAAATCAGGGGCGTCATTGGTATGGTATCTGGAGCTCTTATTTAAGTTTGTTGTTGAATGTTGGCATTGTCGGGTTAATTGCCTATTTGTTGTTTTTGTTTAAATGCTTCCAAATGGCACACAATAAAAAATTGGCATTTGCCTTTTTGATACTTGTCTTGGCATCAGGTGTAACTGAATCTTGGATGGCAGCATCCATGAATGCTTTCACCCCACTTTTATTTTTATATTTTGCCATTCAGGCACAACCGAATAATCCATATAAGACTTCATGAATATTCTGATTTTGTATACCAGATTGACTGGATATTGGATGTCCTGCATGAGGTTTGACCATAAACAAACAGGCAATACGTATTTGGTGGTCAGAAAATCCCCCAGCCCTGACGCTCCATTCGCCATCACCAGTGAAAAAGGAATTGAAATTGTAGATGGTGATGGTTTGTCTTCGTACGATGTACATAGTCTAGCAAAAAAGTTTAGGCCTGGTATCCTTTATCTATCTGGCTGGGCCGATCCAAGATTTAAAAAAGTCGCGCTTGATTTTAAAAAGCAGGGGATACCTGTGTTGATGGGAATGGACAACCATTGGTTGGGGAATTTCAAGCAAAAAATTGCTTCTTTTATCAGTTATTTCTTGGTCAGAAGATATTGTACCCATATTTGGATACCGGGAAATGCACAACTTAAATTTGCGCATAAATTGGGGTTTTCCGAGGCAAACATTTTGAAAGGTTTGTATTGCGCAGATGATTCCGTTTTTTCAGACATCCAACAATATAAATTCAAGAAACAAATCACCTTTGTGGGTCGATTGGTGGACCACAAGGGTGCCGAAATATTGTTTGATGTAATAAGGGAGTTAATCTTGGAGAATACATTGGATTTTGAAGTGAAGGTAATTGGAAATGGGCCCTTGTCCGAAAGGATTCCCAAGCATAAAAATATACAGCATTTGAATTTTGTAAACCCTCAGGATTTGCCAAAGGAATTGGAAAATGCAGGTTTTTTTATTTTACCCAGTCTTTATGAAGCATGGGGTGTGGTTGTACATGAGGCTGTTTTGGCTGGCCTTCCTGTCATCACGACCCATCAAACTGGTGCAGCTTCTCAGTTTGTTGACCATGGAACAAATGGTTTTATTTATGATGCTTATGACAAGAAAGCATTGAAAAATATACTATTAAAATTGGCATCGATATCCGAAGATGATTATCAGGCGATGTCTTTCAAAAGTAAGGAAAAGGCCCAATCCATCAATCTTAGTCTTTGGTCCTCCACTTTAAATTCAGTACACTAAATTGAAAAATATCCTCATTTTCGTGGATTGGTATCTGCCCGGCTATAAAGCTGGGGGTCCCATTCAATCGGTAATCAATTTGGTGAGAAATCTCGAAGATGAATATGCCTTTTTTATTGTCACTTCGAATATGGATTTGGGTGAACCTGCACCTTACCCGGGGATTGCATTTGATTCCTGGATACAAAATGGTAAGCATCAAGTCATTTATTTAGATCGAAAAAACCAGACTTTTCAAAAATACAGAGAATTATTTGCGGAAAGAGAGTACGATGGGGTCTATTTTAATTCTATGTTCTCGATTAACTTTACCTTGAAACCATTGTTTTTGGCATCGCGACGATCAAAAATGAAAGTAATCCTGGCGCCAAGGGGAATGCTTGGTGCAGGGGCATTACAGATCAAAAAAAGGAAAAAATCATTCTTTCTAAGTCTTTTTAAAAGCGCTGGAATCCATCGCAATATAATTTGGCATGCGACTGCGGATACAGAGGCTTCTGAAATACAACACCATTTTGGATCCAACTCTATAATCCAGATTGCCACCAATCTTTCAGCTGTAAATGCTAAAGATTTAATGTTCAAAAGCAAGGAAAGAAATCAGTTGAACCTTTTCTTTCTTTCCAGAATTTCCTCCAAAAAGAATTTAAAGGGAGCATTGGAATATTTGGCGAAACTAAACAAGCCATCTACTATCATCGCCTTTACCATCATTGGTCCTGTGGAGGATCAGCAATATTGGTTGGAATGCCAAGAGCAAATTCGATATTTGCCCTCGAATATAAAAGTAAATGCCTTAGGCGCCATTCCAAATCACCTATTAAAGGAGCATTTGAAGGAACAGCATTTTATGTTGTTGCCCACTTTCCATGAAAACTATGGCCACGTGATCATGGAATCCTGGCAGAATGGCTGTCCCGTGATCATTTCCGACCGAACACCTTGGGAAAACCTTCAAGAGCAACAGGTTGGTTTTGATATTGCGCTTGAGCAGCCATCGGATTTTATTGCTGCAATCGAGCAAGCTGCTTCGATGACCGATATGGAATTTCAGGAATGGTCTAAAGCTTCCTTTGAATTTGCCAAAGCTAAGACACAAGACCCTCAATCCCTTCAAAAATACCGCGAACTTTTTGGTTAACTCCCAAATGAACTTTTGATACACCATGCGCACTCAACTTTCATCGTACAATATTGATTGGTATAAGCCTGGAAACAGGTTTAAAATTATCATTTGGTATTTTGTCAACGTTCTTTTTTTTATCAATCCTTTGAATCCGCTGTCGGGACTGAAATGTTTTCTTTTGCGGCAATTTGGTGCAAAAGTGGGCAAAGGAGTCATGATTAAGCCCGGTGTTAACATCAAATATCCATGGATGTTGGAAATCGGAGATTATGTATGGATAGGGGAAGAGGTTTGGATCGATAACCTGACATTGGTCTCCATAGGCAGTAATGTTTGTATCTCTCAAGGCGCTTTGTTGCTCACGGGAAATCACAATTACAAAAAAGAAACATTTGACCTGATGACTCTAAAAATAGTTTTGGAGGATGGGGTATGGATAGGTGCAAAATCAGTAGTATGTCCTGGGATCACCTGTAAATCCCATTCCGTTCTGGCCGTGGGTTCAGTAGCCAACACTGATTTAAAGGCCTATTCTATATATCAAGGGAATCCAGCAGTCATAGTTAGAGAAAGAATAGTCGCTCCGTTTTGAAAGTCAGCATCATTACCGTCACGTACAATTCCGCAGCAACTTTGGGACACACCATTCAGAGTGTAAAGGACCAGGATTATCCGGATATTGAATATATCATTGTCGATGGGAATTCGGTTGATGGCACGCAGGCAGTCATCAAAGACAATCTGGATATCGTCCATAAATGGATCTCCGAACCGGACAAGGGGCTTTACGATGCCATGAACAAGGGGATTCAAATGGCTTCGGGAGATGTTGTGGGCATTATCAATTCGGATGATTTTTATCACCGGCCGGATGCGATATCCAAAATCGTGGAGGGTTTTCGAAAACATGGGGTGGAATGTGTTTTTTCGGATATCCGTTTTGTCAACCACGACAATTTGGATAAAACAGTGCGCTATTATTCCTCAAAGAAATTCGATATTGGCTCCTTTTCATGGGGATATATGCCCGCACACCCCACTTTCTTCACTTTCAGGAAGAACTTTGAAAAATATGGACATTATAAACTGGACTATACCATCGCAGCGGACTTTGAATTGCTTGTGCGTTTTTTATACAAACACAGACTCTCCTATAAGTATTTGAATTTTGACATGATGAAGATGCGCTTGGGTGGTGTAAGTACCAATTCACTCCAAAGCACCATCACCATCAATCGGGAGGATTTAAGGGCCTGTAAGGAAAATGGTTTGAAAACAAACTATCTCAGATTGTATTCCAGATATTTCAGAAAAGTTTTTGAATACCTACCGATGCTACATTAAATTTGAGGGTGAAACAATTCCTTAGTTTTTTTGTGCTGTATGGAGCTTTTGCCGGAATGCTTTATTCCCAATCTCTCCCTGCGAATATTCCTGTTTTGGAGGAGCGTGGAAGAAGGCTGCAGCTGTTGGATACTTTGCCCTTACAGGCTTCCTATTTTCAGCGACCTATGGTTGGGAACTATGATTTCTTAAATCGGCTCTTTCCAGAATTTCTAGCCAAAGTTCCTGCTGTTGAAATCTATGCTTTGCCGCTAACAGCCATCTCCCAAATGAATACCAAACGGCCTTATGGATGGGGAGATTATGGAATGATCCCAAGTAGGGGAGGACAGCAGTATATCAGTTCAGGACTTTTTGTCAAATACAAATTCATCCATCTTCAGCTACAGCCGGAAATGGTTTTGGCACAGAACAAGGCCTACCAAGGTTTTTCCAATGATTTTAGCGACAGGATAATTGGTGCAAGATTCGTGTTTTGGAACTATGGGGACTATCCCGAGAGGTTTGGATCAGGTGGATATTCGAAATTTTCATTGGGGCAATCCAAATTGTCCGCACAGTTTGGTGCTTTTGAGGCTGGTGTTTCCACCCAGAATCTCTGGTGGGGTCCGGGTCAATGGAATGCGCTGACATTCTCCAACAATGCCCAAGGATTTCCCCACTTGACCCTCAATACGACAAAACCAGCTAAAACTTTCCTGGGCAATTTTGAGGGGCAGTTTATCATGGGGAGGATTGAAGAATCGGGACTTGATCCTTCGCAAAATGCGGTTTTAAATAATCGGTTTTTCACCAAATTTTCAGGAGACTGGAAGTATGTCAATGCAATAAACATCTCCTATGCTCCAAAATGGGTTCCGGGGTTATATTTGGGTGCCAGCAGAACCTTCCAACAATACAGAGAACGGATGGGGGATGGATTCAGAGATTACTTCCCCATTTTGGATCCATTCCAAAAGGTAGGAGTATTTGACAATGGCAATTCAGTGGTTTTCGATGGTGCCGGCAGAGACCAAACTGCGACACTATTCTTCAGATGGGTCATTCCCAAACACCACACTGAATTTTATGCAGAATTTGGCCGAAGAGACCACGCCTTCAACTGGAGGGACGCGATCCTGACCCCCGAACATGCACGGGCGTATTTGATGGGATTTTCTAAATTAATTCCCTTGTCCAAGGAAGATCAATATGTGCAGTTAAGAGGAGAAATAACCCACCAGCAAGAATCCATCAACAGGTATATTCGCTATGTAGGTTTGGGGGGTGGCATTTCCTGGCACACCCATACACCTGCCCGAGGTTTTGCGAACTACGGCCAGCCCCTTGGTGTTGGCATCGGTGTTGGCTCCAACGTCCAGACATTGGAACTGGCGATAGTCGAAAAGTTCAACAAATACGGCATTCTTCTGGAAAGACTGGAAAACCAACAGGATTTCTATTACCGTGCCTTTGGCCAGCAAAAAGAACACAAACCCTGGGTGGACCTCAGCCTTGGCTTCCTTTTTGACCATCGCTGGGACAATCTTCTGCTCAGCTCCAAGGTCCAGCTCATCCATGGCCGCAACTACCAATGGCAGCTCGACCCAAGCAGTACCCCGGATTTCCCGAAAGGGGAGAACCTCTTCTCCGTGCACAGCCAGGTGAGTTTGGTATATTTGTGGGGGCAGCAGCGAGCGAAGTAGGGTTGGGCGTTTTCTGGTATGTGGTATTTAGTATTTAATCCCTTTGGGATTTTGGTATGTGGAAGTTTAGCGGGAGAAAATTGTACTAAGTACTAAGTACGAAGTCGGCTTTCATAAAATATGCAGATTTCTGGGTGCACTAGCCCTGGTGTCCTCATAGCAACTCCAAACCAATTATAGCTGCATAAAATACCTTACACCACATACTAAATACCAAGAAACCAAAGGTTTCAAATACCACATACTTCGTAAAGCTGTACAAAGTACCAAGAAAGTCTACATAAAGTACCTTAGCCAACATACCAAATACCAAGAAACCAAAGGTTTCAAATACCAAAAACACTGTACAAAGTACTAAGTATAAAGTAGGCCATGCCGCAATAAGCTGCATAAAGTACCTTAGCCAACATACCAAATACCAAGAAACCAAAGGTTTCAAATACCACATACCACATACCACATACCAAATACCAGAATCCGCATGCTAACCGAAATCCCTTTTTTATTGAAAGTGCTGCTTTTTTTGTGCAGCTCATTTTTGATTACTTATTATCTGATTCCTAAAATCGTGTGGGTGGCACGGGAGAAAGAGTTGGTGGTGAAGCCGGATCATCGGAGTTCCCATCATGTGGTTACGCCCTCCTTTGGCGGCGTCGCCTTCTTTATCTGCTTTATCCTCTGCTACTCATTTCTGCGGAGCGAATATGCCTCGATATCGAGTATGTTTTTGATTCCCGGCGTCACCGTCTTGTTTATCGTGGGCTTGAAGGATGACTTGGTCATCTCCTCTGCGCTGGGCAAACTCTTTGGGCAGGTGATTGCGGTTTCCATCCTTTTTCTGAATCCCAGTTTCTGGCAATTGTCCTTCCATGGCTTCTTGGGCATCCATGAGCTCCCGGTTTACCTGAGCGTTCCCTTTATCTACCTCTTCATGATCGGATTTATCAATGCCTATAACCTGATTGATGGGATCGATGGTTTGGCATCCATCATTGGGGTGGTGATCCTAGGTTCCCTGGGGGCTATGTATTTGCAGATCGGGATGGAATATTTCTTTCTGGTCTGTATGCTTTTGATCGGCTCCCTCTTGGCATTCACCCGATTCAATTTTTCCAGATCCATCCGCAGAAAAATATTCATGGGAGACACAGGATCCCTGTTTATAGGTTTTTTGATCGGATTCCTTGCCTTGAAAATGTTGGCGATGAGTCCGACGGAAGTCCTTCGCTTGGGTATCCTGCCCGAAAATCTCCCCGCTTTGTTGTTGATAATCCTGAGCATCCCGATTTTTGACACGCTCAGGATCATGGTCTCCCGAAAGCTTTCCGGACAGAAGATTTTCTTGCCGGACCGAAACCATGTCCACCATATCCTGATCGATCTGGGCTACACCCATTTCAAGACCAGCCTGATGCTCTCCGTAGCCAATATCTCCTTGATCGCCTTTGCCTATTGGCTTTCCATCCATTTTTCTTGGCCGTACCTGCTGGGTTTTATCCTGCTGCATTGCGGCATTGCCTATTCCACTTTCCACTACCTCAAATCGAAAGTGAGGCCCCTCCCCCTCAAACGCAAAAAACGCAAGGGACGCATGTCGTTCCTGCAGCATCTGTTTTAGCATCCAAGTCTGAATCCACATTTGGTTCAAGTCTTCAGACTTGGACCCTCCACTTACAGTCTTCAGACTGCACTGAAGCATCTACCTGTTGAGGAGAAAAACCTTCAGGTTCCAATCCTTTTCTTTAGCCAAAGATTCTGCATCAAATTCGACTCCTTCAGCGTCGGGGGTCCATGATATGGCATTTTGCCACCGGATTGCATCCGGGGCCAATCGGATTCAAGTCTTTCAGACTTGGGCTCACCGAATGCGGGATGGAATTTTTTTGGTTAATTCATTCATTGATCTGGGCAAATCTTTGATTGGATCCATGAAAATAGAGTTTTATAGAACCCAACCCAACCCAACATTCCTCGATTCTGCAGATCGCCACCGCTGACAATTCCTGAAGGGAATAAAATTGAATAGCCACCCATGCGAATGGGTGGGAAATGTGATTTCGGAGATGATTCCACAACTCCGGCAGGAGTTGAATTTGGAGGCCAAAAAAAATCATCGATCGGAAATTCAATTGTCAATGGAGATATACCCTCTTGGATCAAATTCGACTCCTTCAGAGTCGGGTGTCCATGATATGTCATTTTACCACCGGATTTCATCCGGGGCTATTCGAATTCAAGTCTTTCAGACTTGGGATCATCGAATGGGGAATTGAATTTTTTTGGTTAATTCATTCATTGATCTGTGCAAATCTTTGATTGGATCCATGAAAATAGAGTTTTATAGAACCCAACCCAACATTCCTCGATTATGCAGATCGCTACTACTGACAATTCCTGAAGGGAATAAAATTGAATAGCCACCCATGTGAATGGGTGGGAAATGTGATTTCGGAGATGATTCCACAACTCCGGCAGGAGTTGAATTTGGAGGGCAAAGACGAATTAAACGTTTATTTAAACCCCTCCTAAATTCAAATTTCATATTTTGTTGGATAAAAAAATCTCCAAAACCAATGGTCTTCTGTTATGAGCACTTATTCGCAATTACTTTATCATATTGTTTTCTCAACTTTCAATAGATCCGCCACCCTTCATGAAGATGGTCGTCCGGAATTGTTCGCCTACATTTGGGGGATATTGAAAAACAAAAAATGTCATTTGTACAGGATAAATGGGATGGAGGATCACCTCCATATTTTCACCCACATACCAACATCAATAAGCGTGGCTTCATTGGTAAAAGATATCAAATTGGGAAGTTCCAAAATGATAAAAAACAATAATTTATTTGAAAAATTTAATGGATGGCAAGAAGGTTACGGTGCCTTTACCGTGGGGCATTCTACAAGAAACACCCTTATTGATTATGTGAAAAACCAGCAAGAACATCATCGAATCATTGATTTCATTGACGAATACAAAAAAATACTGGAAGAAAACGGGATCCAATATAATGAGAAATATTTGTCATAATTCTAATCCTTGAGGTCTGTCTGTCGGAAAATGCAGGTTCGAGGGGTTATGGTACAAAGTTTTTACCATTGGATTCCTCCGAGTCCATTCAAGGTTGAAGCCTGCCTGTACCGGTAAGCAGGCCCTTTACGCTTCCTTTTAGATTCATCTTTTTTTAAAAAGCAGTCTGAAGACTGCATCGAAAGGATACAAGTCCGAAGACTTGAATCCTCGCCGAATTTGGTGCTATTGGAAAACGAAATGCACACTAGGGGTTCCAATCCCTGGATGGGATTGGAATTTTTGGAAAGAATCCTTTATTATTATTTAAAAAAAAATCAACATCTTTGAACTTTGATTGAGATTATGAAAAAAAGAATTATGATAACAGGGGGAGCTGGCTTTTTGGGCAGTCACCTTGGCGCACGTTTGTTGGAGGAAGGACATGATATCCTTTGCGTAGACAATTTTTTTACCGGACAGAAAAGGAACATTGCCCATATGATGGGGAATCCCAATTTCGAATTGATGAGACATGATGTCACTTTTCCACTCTATGTGGAAGTGGACGAAATCTACAATTTGGCATGCCCGGCCAGTCCTGTCCACTACCAGTTTGATCCGGTCCAAACCACCAAAACCAGTGTGATCGGTGCGATCAACATGCTGGGCTTGGCCAAGAGAACCAAAGCAAAAATTCTTCAGGCAAGTACCTCGGAAGTCTACGGGGATCCCGAAATCCATCCGCAGCCGGAAACCTACAAGGGTTCTGTCAGCACCACGGGGATCAGGGCCTGTTATGACGAAGGAAAGAGATGTGCGGAGACGCTGTTTTTCGATTATTACCGCCAGCACAAGGTGGACATCAAGGTCATGCGGATCTTCAATACCTACGGACCGAACATGCATCCCAATGATGGGAGAGTGGTCAGCAATTTCATCGTGCAGGCTTTGACCAATCAGGACATTACCATCTATGGAGACGGAAACCAATCCAGAAGCTTCTGCTATGTGGATGACTTGATCGATGGAATGGTACGCTTGATGAACAGCAGGGACGGATTCACCGGTCCTGTAAACATCGGGAATCCTGTGGAATTCACCATGTTGGAATTGGCCGAATTGATCCTCAAACAAACGGGAAGTGCTTCCAAACTGATTTTCAAGCCCCTGCCACAGGATGATCCGATGCAGCGGCAACCGGTTATTGATATGGCCAGAAAAGAATTGGGTTGGGAACCAAAAGTTTCATTGGAGGAAGGTCTGGTGAAGACGATCCATTATTTCAAAAGCATTTTGTAAAGCATTGGGAAAGATTTAGGCGTACGGAAGACTCCAAGTCTTTCCCATTTTTCCCCATTTTGGGGAATTTTTTTGCCCAGTTCGGATTCTGAAAGGCATGGTTACCCTTATTTAAAACCTAAAATATTGTCTTTATTCCTTTTTTAGGCGTTATTTTGACGGGAAAAGAGGCAAGAATTGATTCCAATACCTTGGCTTGATTGTTGTCATTTTGTGCTTCTATTAGGCCGTTAAATAAAGCCCAAAACAAATATTGAAAAAAAATATTTCGTAAGGGTTTTGGCCTTGAAAAGCAGTTTGTCTTGTTCGAAATAGAGATTTTGAGAGACAAAAGGTTGCTGGCCCTAGCCAAAAAATTATATTAAACATATTTTGGATAGGATATTTTGATTTTAAAATGACTTGTCTGTAACTTTACAAAAATTAATTGATTTTTATGGATATTTTTCTAGCCATCGCAACGTCTTTTTTGATTGGGTTTTTGATCACGCCGATATTGGTGCGCGTGCTCAAGAAAATGCAAATTATGGATGCCCCCGGGGGAAGAAAAATCCATGATGGATTTATCCCTTCCATGGGAGGAGTAGCCATTATCGTGGCGACTTTCATCTCTATCTTTTCTTGGTTTCAGTACCAGCAGCTTTTGGAAATCCGCTATTTCCTCGCAGCATTTGCCTTGATCTTCTTTATCGGTTTGAGGGATGATATGGTTGATCTTACCGCAGTACAAAAACTGATAGGACAATTGGTGGCTACCTATATGGTGGTGATCATGTCGGACATCAGGATTTCCAGTCTCTATGGATTTATGGGGGTGTATGAGTTGCCGCTTCTCATCAGTTATGCCATTACCTTCTTTACGATCATTGCCCTTACCAATTCCTTCAACCTTATTGACGGCCTTGATGGCTTGGCAGGAACCATCAGCCTGATTACTTTTCTCTTTTTGGGATGGTGGTTTATCAATGCTGGAGTGGAAAGTTATGGCTTGTTTGCCTTGATCCTGGTGGGAGGGATTGTGTCCTTCCTGATGTTCAACTGGCATCCAGCCAAGATATTTATGGGGGATACAGGTTCTTTGAGCTTGGGATTTGCCCTTTCCACCCTGACGGTTTTGTTTATCGACACCAACGGGACGATGAGTGAATTTCAGGGCTGGAAATTTTATGCACCGATTGCCTCCGGTGTCGCCTTGTTGATCATTCCAGTCTATGATACCGCGAGGATTTTCACCAAACGTGCGCTAAAGGGGAAATCCCCAATGGCTCCCGACAAAGGCCATGTCCATCATTTCCTGTTGCGGATGGGGATGCGGCACGATCAGGTGACGCTTACCTTGGGCTTGATCAAAATCGCTTTTATCGTTCTTATTTTTGCTGCCCACAACCTGAATGACCACTTCCTGCTGCCTATCGTAATCCTCTCCGCCTTGGCGATGGGATTTAGGTTGGATGCCCTTACCCTAAAGCGGGTGAAGGAAATCTGCAGAACTTCTCCTCCGGTGCTCTCCATCAACCAAAAACCAAAATACCTGAGCAAAAAACCGGTCATCCAATCTAAAATCCTGAGAAACGCAAAAATCAGCAACAATTAAACTCAAAATAGGCAAGAGGCTGGCTTGCCAATGGGCTTGCAACTGGAAGAAAATCAAATGATACAGGGAATAACGCATTTTACCGATAAGGTGAAGTCAAGAATTACAGGTGAAGACTGATTATGAAATGATTTCAGACTGGAATAGAAGTAGAAATGCACAATACACATTAAAATTTGGTTTTTGAATAATTTTTTAAGGCATTTGGGCTTGCCTATTTAACCAGAGAGACAAAAAAAACAATGATATCTTTTGGTTCGACAAGTAGATGAAGTGTAGGTTTGGGGAATTTCAGAAACTGTTTTTTTTCAGATAGTTAATTGTCAATTCAATAATTCCCTAGGCCTTTTGCCTCTTTAGAAATCCTGATTTCCAAAGATCCTATAAATGAAGTGGCACGCCAATTGTTGCTTTAATTAGATTGGGAATTAGTTTTTCGGCAACTTTATTGTACTTTAGGGGCGTCTAGATTACCGTTTATTTATACCAAATACCATTAAACTCGAATTTTGTGTACGCAATTCTATTGCGGTACCAAATTGCTTAAAAACAGTCAATCATTGGTGATTTCGACTTCACTAAAACGGTGCGATGTCTAAGTTTCCAAATCCTATGAATTCCTTGCAATTTCAATTCTCATTACGAAACCAAATGCATAAAACAGATTAAACTTTCTTCCCCTGTTTTTGGTCCCAATGAAAATGAATTTAACAAAAGGCTTCAAATGCAGGTTTGATTGCCCCCCAACGGATGGAATGCAACCAACGAAAAAAAGGCGCAATAGGAAAAGCCTCAGTTGTATAATTTCCCAGCGAGGTCCATTGTCCTCATTAGTCCCCAATAGATTATTCCTGTTTTAAAGGTACCCAAATTTCAACGCATGTATATTTTAGGAGCTTCACGGCACGCAAAATCCGTCATCGATCAATTGGAAAGTATCCATCTTGTGGAAGGTGTTTTTGATGACAATCCCGAAATAATATCAATTTTGGGATTAGAAGTGAATTCACCGATTCCCGATACCTTCTCGGAAGATTTACCAATCCATATTGCCATCGGGGACAATTGTCTCAGAAAATCCATTTCTCAGAGGTTGCCCAATGGGGCTACTTATATAAATATCCTTCATAATTCAGCCATTGTTTCCAAATACGCACGCTTGGGCAAAGGTATTGTGATGATGGAGCGGACCATAGTAAAAGTGGATACGACTGTCGGCAACCACGTGATCATCAATACGGCCGCTTCCATTGACCATGATTGCCAAATTTCTGATTTTGTCCATATCGCTCCCAATGCTTGCCTGTGTGGCAATGTAGAGATCGGTGAGGGGACTTTGGTTGGGGCAGGTTCAGTTATTTTGCCTGGAGTGAAGGTAGGGAAGTGGTGTGTGATTGGAGGAGGAAGTGTTGTCCACAAAGACATGCCCGATGGATCCAAATGGATTGGATCAAAGAATATTTGCTGATTGGACTTGGTCCAAAATACAACCTCTATTGCTCAAATAAGTTATTTTTTTGGAGGATAACCTATTGCAAATCCAGATTGTAAACTATGCTTTTTCGAAGAAAATAGATTTGGTTACTAGGTATTTAATGAATCATGTTTATCTTTGTCTCTAATTAATATTATGTGATTCACCCAATAAACAAATCCCATAAAAACTTTTAATATGGATTTTTTGAAAAAGTTAAAAATTCTTCCGAGGTGGATAATTGCGGCTTTGGATTGCATTATTTTACTTCAGTCTGCATTTTTCGGGTATTTGGTCCGATTTAACTTCGAGCTTGACATTGTAGAAGAAAATGGTGCTTTTGTTGGAAGTTTGACTTTTATGTTGGGTGGGGCAATGGTGATGCTCAATACCAAAAGTTATGAGGGAATAGTAAGGCACACCGGATTCAGGGATGGTTCGATTATCTTCAAGACCATCATGATCAATTTTGCTCTTTTCATTGTTTTCAACCTTTTGAATGAGCAATTCCTCACACTGCCCTATCTGATTCCTACTTCGGTTCTGATCATTGCCTCGCTTTCCTCCCTGTTTTTATTGGTGTTTTACAGATTGGTGGTCAAAGAATCTTTTTTGTATATCAAAAATGGAATTCCAAACAAAGATTTGAAGATAGGGGTGATTTTTGGTGCAGGCGAAGCGGGTATTATCGCACAGGATGTAATCAAAAGAGACAACAAATCAGATTTTCATACCATTGCTTTTTTGGATGATGATTCCAAGAAAGAGGGGAAACATATCGACGGCAAGAGGATCTACAAAGGGCTTGGTGATCTACAAAGGTTGGCTTCCGAGAATGGAGTGACCGAGTTGATCATTGCGGTAAGGGACCTTTCCATCGAACGCAAGCGGGAAATCATTGACGAATGCTTGCGGGTAAACGTGCATGTGCGGATTATTCCACCGATCAATCAGTGGATCGATGGAGGGCTGAATCCGGGTGCCATCCGTGAGGTCAAGATCGAAGACCTTCTGGGAAGAGATCAAATATCGCTCGACAATCCCAAAATCGAAGAAACACTTTACGGCAAAGTGGTGATGGTGACCGGTGCAGCTGGTTCCATCGGCAGCGAACTCTGTCGACAAATCATTCATTACAGACCGAAATTGCTGATTTTGGTGGACCAAGCGGAATCCCCATTGTATGATATTGAACAGGGCTTGAAAGATTTCGGTATTTTCACGCCCTTCAAAGTTATTCTTTCGGATGTCAGGGACAGAAGAAAAATGAAGGGTATTTTTCGGACCTACAATCCTCAAGTGGTTTTTCACGCGGCCGCATACAAGCATGTGCCGATGATGGAAAACTACCCTGAAGAGTCCATTCGTTGCAACGTTTTGGGGACCAAGAACCTTGCAGACCTTTCTGTACTTCACAATGTGGAGAAATTTGTACTGGTCAGCACGGACAAAGCCGTCAATCCAACCAATGTGATGGGGGCCACCAAAAGGGCTGCCGAAATGTATGTCCAGTCACTCAATGAGTTTTTGGAGAACAACCATAGAAATCCCCATACCAAATTCATCACCACCCGATTTGGCAATGTCTTGGGTTCCAATGGATCGGTGATTCCACTCTTCAAGAATCAGATCCTGAAAGGGGGACCCATTACCGTGACGCATCCGGATATTACCCGTTATTTCATGACCATTCCTGAAGCCTGTCATTTGGTTTTGGAAGCGGGCGTCATGGGCAATGGTGGTGAAATCTATGTGTTCGACATGGGCAGTCCCATCAAAATCGTCGATTTGGCCATGAAAATGATTCAGTTGAGCGGGAAAAAGTTTGATGAGGAGATTAAGATTGTATATTCAGGGCTAAGGGATGGCGAGAAGCTGTACGAGGAATTGTTGAACGATTCGGAGACGGTTAAAATCACCCACCATCCCAAAATCAAAATTGCCGCAGTACCCCACAGTTCCTACCACAAAATCGAAGGCCAAATCGATCTGTTTCATGACATGATCGAAAAAGGCACAGAAAACGACCTTGTTTCCCATTTGAAGAATATCGTCCCTGAGTTTATCAGCAATTCCTCCAGATTTGAGGTGCTGGACCGGATGAATTGATTTTTTGACAGTGCTAGGATTCATCCACGGTTAAAATCGCGTAGCGATGGAAGAAATCTTAACCGGGGATTTCAATCCCTAGGTCTGGGGAAGGTTCACCCCCCAAGAATCCCGTAGGGATGGGACAAATACCATAATGCCAAATTTTGCGCGAGTCTCCCCACAAAAAAATCGATTTTTCACTTAGGTCTCGACCGCCTTTTTTCCATAAGGAATTGTATAATTAAGAGTTCGGCCGTGCCTCTGGCACTCTGATCTGGGGAACGTTTTCTGCTTTCCCCACAATGAATTGTGTGGTTAAGACTTCGGCCGTGCCTCCGGCACTTTGATTTGGGGAGATTCATGGATAAGGTCTGGATTCGTCCATGGTTAAAATCGCGTAGCGATGGAAGAAATCTTAACCGGGGATTTCAATCCCCGGTCTTGGGGAAAGGTTCACCCCCCAAGAATCCCGTAGGGATGGGACAAATACCATAATGCCAAATTTTGCGCGAATCTCCCTACAAAAAATATCGATTTTTCACTTAGGTCTCGATCGTCTTTTTCCCATAAGGAATTGTGTGGTTAAGATTTAGGTCGTGCCTCTGGCACTCTGATCTGGGGAACGATGTCTGCTTTCCCCACAATGAATTGTGTGGTTAAGATTTCGGCCGTGCCTCTGGCACTCAGATCTGGGGAGATTGATGGGATGGATAAGGTCTGGATTCGTCCATGGTTAAAATCGCGTAGCGATGGAAGAAATCTTAACCGGGGATTTCAATTCCCGGTCTT